>NZ_MKRU01000085.1:0-78058 GCF_001897985.1 Microbacterium sp. 69-7
ACCTCATCCCATCTTTCGGCGTCGACCTCGGAACGGAGGGCACCCTTCACATAGGACAGGGCGATGTCGTAGACGCGGGCCATCTCAAGAGCGACATTCCGGTCGTAGCGCTCGAGGTCGACCTCGTTGGCCTGCCGGCGCTTGTCGAAGCGGTTGCCCAGTTCCTTCAGGGTCGCGAGCTGCACCTTCAGGTTGTCGAGATCCCATTGAGAGCCGGGGATTCTCTCGAGCTTGGCGAGAATCATGTGCATGCGGCGGAAGAGGAGGTTCTCGCGCTGCGCCTCGGTGATCCAGTCGACGTCTTCGAGCAGGCGCTGAAGCTGGAGGCGGATCTTGGCTGCGGAAACGGCGCCACCGAGCTTCTTGCTGATTTGCTCGGGGCTCATGTAGTCAGCCATCCCGAGGATCTTCTCATCGAACTCGCTCAGTTCCATATCCTCGGACATGGATCGATTCTAGCCGATTAGTGGACTAATCCTGATTCTGTGATCTAAACTGGCGGAGGTAAGCCGAGTCTGCACGAGAAGAACCCCGCCCGTGATCGCTCCGGGCGGGGTTCTTTCCATTCGTGTCCCCTACTTCTTGCTGATCCCCGATGCGAGGTCTTCTGCCTTCAGGCGCTCAGCCAGGGCCTCGTCGCCGAGGTCGCTGTAGTCGATCTCCAGCTCATCCTTGGTCGGCTCGGGCTTCGGCGCAGGCTCGGGATCGGCCCAGACGAAGTCGGCGTGATCCAGGGCCCAATCCCACATCGCGTGCGAGAGGTTCATGATGTCTTGGCGCCGACCGTTGGGGCCGTATCCGCCCACATTGAAGGTGTCCTCGGGCGTGTGCTTCAACCAGATCGTGTTGGCGTGCAGCGGGACGGCGAGGTGCTTTCCGATTGCCTCAAAGTACTCGATGACCTGCGCGTCGCTCCAGGCATGCTTTACCGGGTCGCGCAACTCGTAGTATGCGCCGGCGAGGATGCGCAGGAACAGGGGCGAGCCGAGCATGGAGATCTGGCGCAGGCGATCCGGCGTCAGCGTGCCATCCTGTATCGCCTGAAGCTGCGGGAAGGCCTTGAGAGCGGCATCGAAGAACGCCATAGCCTTCTTCGCCACCTCGATCTCGTTCAGCGTCTTCTCCTGCTTGACGCCGATACGACCTTCGATACCTACATTGGAGACGCGAATGATCTCAACGACATGGCGTGCGGACAGCAGGTACGGCCCCGTGCGCCCGAGGCGGTCGTTCTCGGGGTCGACGCGGCCGACGAGCAGGGGGTGCTCAGCGACGATCGCGAAGGCGCGGTTGACGACCTTGCGCTTATCGAAGCGCGCCTTGACGGATGCCGAGATACCGAGCGCGTTGTCTGCAATGTCGAAGAATGCCTGGCGGAATGAGGCGATGTCGTCGATGACCTGGATCTCGACAGAAACGCGCTCCTGGTGGAAGCGGTCGAGTTTGCGCTCGAGGCGTTCTACCTCGGCCTCGGCGTCCTTCACGAGACGCGAGTTCTTGTGGTCGGTCTTCAGCGCCCGGGCTCGGTGGTCCTTCGCCTTGGCGAGCAACTCGCCGACCTTCTCAATCGCGAGGTGGAAGCCGAGGATACGGTGCTGGCCATCGAGGATCTGGATTTCGAGGCGTTTGCGGTTGGGGTAGGAGAGCATCCCGAAGTCAATGTCTCCGGTGACGACCGACTGATCCGAGGTGAAGTCGAAGATGTCCGGGGCGCGCAGGATGAGCCCGGGGATGATCCAGTTGTCATGCTGGAGGTAGTAGTCCGCAAAGCCCTGTGCGTGCGCCGGCCGGATCGCGCGGTTGCCGGGGTTTGCCTGCTCGGGGTTCGGTCGCGGGATGTTGTTGATGATCTGGTCGGGCGTGAGGGCCACCGAGTAGACGGTTCGACCACCCTGGCGGTAGCGAGACGCGAAGAACTGGGTGTCGGTGCTGTAGCCAGTGGGGGCGGCTTGGCGTGGTGCGGCCTTGGTCTGGGCCATTTTTGCTCCCTGGAACGAATTAGTGGACTGAATGTGTAGTGTACACGTCCTGCCTCGAAGGGCTAGAGAGGCTAGCGATACATATCTGCTGTGGTCGTTCCGTGGCCCCCGCTTGACCGTGGGGTCGGCTCCATCTAGCTTCGCCTGGTACGCATCGGCTGCGAACAGTCACAGGGTTGGCAATGTCGGTGACGTGGCATAGATTCTGTCGAACAGATGTTCGATACTCTGGGGAGAAGAAATGAGCACCACCACAATCAGGGAGTTCGACGGCGGTCGCTGCGTAGAGCTGAGCAGTGGCCCCGACTTCATCGTTCTGGAAGCCGGAGACCACTGCTTCGCCTTCGACAGGGGCATCTTCATCCGGGCCGTAGAGAGGGCCCTGGGGGCGGTGCTCCTGGAATCTGGGCTAGTGCTGGAGTGAGGAGGAGCGGAGGCGGGCGACCTCGTCTTGGATGTACCAGATCGCCTTCTCCAGGTCTTCGCACTGCTTCTCGACGAGCGTGCGGTCTCCCTCTACCTTCAGGCCAGCTCTCCAGAGGTATTTGATGGCGTTGCCGACATTGAAGTTGCGATGCCGAGTGATCTGGATGCACTCGATACCACTGGGATCAGACGTGTAGTGGGAGGGGTGGTTGACACTTTCGTCATTCACCCCTCCACCTCCGTCAACCGGTTCACGTCGACGACGCGACTGTCAGCGCCAATCTTCACGATCGCCATGCCGTCGCCCAGCTCCCGAACGACCTCGACGCGCAGAAGGCCGTCGTAGAGCATGAACGCGCCGCGCGCTAGGCTCACTGGGTCACCGCCTCGAGTGTGAGATGCTGACCGTCGGGGGAGCGGTAGACCACCCAGGACAGCGGGGCTTCGCCGATGAGGTGCTTCTTGATGTTGATCCGGCCGCGGTCATCCATCTTGACTACGCCGACCGGTGCTGACTTCTCGGTCACTTCTTCTCCTTGATTTCAGGTGCCCACGCGCATAGACGGTTTGCGGGCACGAGTTGGTGGCGGCCGGCGAGGCCAGACACGATGCTCGCGTAAACGAGCGACTCGGTCGCGCGCTGGAATGAGACGATCTGCCAGGAGACCTTCCGCGGGTTGAACTCGCCGACCGTGACGTGCTGGCCGACCGTGAGCCCCTGATACTCGGTGAGCGCGCTCACGCTGCCTCCTTGATTAGTCCACTAAGCCAGGCGATCTTGTCCGGGCGGAATCCCGCCCAGGCGTACATGTCGTACGACTTGTCGGTGTCCCAGATCTTCACGAAGACGATCGGCGCGGAGGTGAGCCCGCGGTCTTTGAACATCTGGAGCAGATTGGCATTCTCCGGCAGGTCGATACCGGGTACTTCCTCAAAGGGGATTTCAGCCTTCTCCAGCGCGCGGATTGTGGTGACGCACTGACCGCAATAGGTGCCGGTCTTCGTATACACGGTGGCTTCCAGGCTCACTCGCCGCCCTCCTTGATCGCCGCGAGCAGCTCGGAGACCGGAAACCATCCCTGGACTTCCTGCTCGAGCGCGCTGTCGAAGAAGTGCAGATGCACCTCGGGCTGGCCACTGTTGCCGCGGCCGTGGCTGACGAAGAGCGTCGGCCTGTCCTCAGCGTGAACGTGCTCGAAGCCGGTGGCTTGGATCTTGCGCATGGTCAGTTGCCTTCCTGCGCCAGGATCGGCGCATCGGTATCCGGCTCGCGCAGCACGCGGCCTCGATATGGGTGGGGCTCCGCGATGTGAACGGGGGCCGCCTGCTCAGCCTTTGGGGCGTCCAGCGCCTCGAGGCGGGCGATGATCTCCTCGTGGCCGCGGATCATGTCGCGGTGCGCCTGGATGAGGGCGCGGACGTCGGCGCTCACGATGCCGCCTTCAGGGGCTCCCAGTGGCGCCCGCAGATGCAGGAGTGCTCGCCATCGTGGTCGATGTGCAGTCGGCAACGGTGCGTGTACGTCGAGTCGCCGATCTTGCGCACCTCCTTCGCCGTCGCCTTGCAGCGGTAGCTGGCGAACGGGACGCGCTCCCCGTCCTTGAGGGTCATGTTCGTGTACACGATCAGTTCTCCCTCATCCAGATCGGCGGCTTCGAGCGCGTCTGCTCGGGCTGGTAGCTGGAGTCGGCGGTGGCATGCAGGATGATCAGCAGGTCGCGGATCTTGAAGGAGCCGAGGCGGGTGTCCCCGTGCTCGTCGTCGTACTCGATGACGGCGTACCCCTCGCGGCTCGGGTCGGGGGAGAAGGTGAGCATGACATCCGTGTCGACGGCGTCCAGGTCGATGTTGGTCATCAGAACTCCTTCCCGTGCTTGTGCGCACGCGTTGCGTTGTATGCGAGCTTCTCGTTGATCATGGATGCCAGATCGATGTTCGCCTCATACGCGAAATCGAACGCGCGGATCACGATGTCGGCAAGCTCGGAGGGGACACCTTCGGGCTTGGCGGGCGCGCCCGTCTCATGGATGGCATTCCCGCCGAGCGGCGCCGAGGGGTAGTGCGTCTCGTCGACGGATCGACCGTGCCGAAGTTCTTCGATGGCCTCGGCGACTTCAGTCGTGATGAGCGCAAGGCGGGACGTCCAGTAGTTGCGCTCGATAGCCGGATGCAATCGGAAGAGCTTCGACATGAAGGTCGAAAGCGTGCCCCATTTCCCAGCTGTCGAAATGAAAACCGGAAGCATGCCGCGGACTTCCTGTCCCTCTTCGTGGAACCCCTTCGCTCCGTTCGCATCGCCGATCTGCTTCTGGAGTGCCCGGAGTGCGTCGATCTTCTCTTCAGTAATGGCGGTCACTGATCCGCCTCCTGTTCGGCGCGAGCCTTACGAACAGCGTCGAAAACATCACCGAGCGGTTCGATAAGGCCTTCCGGAATGGTGATGGTGTCCGCGTAGTAGGACGTGGGGCTCTTGATCTCGAGCTTGATGCCCCTAGCCATGCTGCGCGCCTTGATCTTGTAGCCGTCCTCGCTCTCGTGAGTGGCGTCGATGTTCACCTTCACGGTCTTGCGTACGCTTAGCTTGATGTCGGTCATAATTCGGTTCCTTCGGTAGTGGTGGGCGGCGTCACGGTGTAGCCCTTGGCTCGCAGCGCCTCGATGAGATGCTCGGTCGCACTATGTTCAACAGCTTCGGTGATGAGATTCTGGAGGCGATCCAGTTCGTCCCGGATTAACTTCTGGCCGAAGTTCTGCGGGACGTTGAAGACATCGGGCTCCACCACGCGACCGCGGATAACATCGGGGTTTCCGACCGTGATTGGCTGGTAAGCCGCAGGCCAACCTTCCCAGGGATAGTAGCCCTGGCCGTGCGGCGGCGGGGTCACTCCCATCCATGGCTTTGTCATGATGATCTCGGTCCTTTCGGCTTGGTTGGCCCGTTGTAGATGGCGAGGAGCGCACCGGCGACCAGCGCAAAGAGGATGACGTAGATCACTTGGCCTCCTCCTCTGCGATGATCCGCTCCGCCATCTGGATGAGCAGGTCAGTGCCGCCGCCGGGGCGCACGGCCGGGTAGATGTGGAACTCGCCGTGCGCCGTGGTGCGGGGACCAGGCCATTCCGCGCGCAGGCGCTCACCGACGCGGCGAGCAAGCGCGGAGACGTGATCCAGGGGGCCCGTTTCGGGCTCGTCCACTTCGGCGATGATCTCGCCGTTGTCGCCGTAGACATCGTGGGGAGTCATCGGACCTCCCTCGTCCCGCCGTTGGGATCCTTGTCGGGCCGAATCTCCTCGTCGAGCCGCTGCGAAGCGTCGACGTTGAGAACCGCCTGGTAGCGATCGCGCGTAAAGGAGTTGATGCCCTGCTGAACGCCATACAATGCGTCCTGGGCCTCCTTCCATGCGGCCTTGTAGCCCTTGCGGTATGCCTCCTTCAGACCCTCCTGGCTCGGCTCGCCGTCTTCGAGGCGCTGGATCTCTGCCTGCTGGCGCGCGATCTGCTCGTTGCGCTTCGTGATGACTTCCTGGAGCTTCTCGATGTGTCGGATGAGGTTCTCGGGGCCCTCCAGCGTCACGGATGCGGTCGGCCGAGTCACTTGCTCCCCGCCAGAAGTGCAACGTCGTAGCGGTCACGGATGGCGATGGCCGCCTGTAGCTCGATCTGAGCTGCGATGACGGCGTTCTCCGCGTTCTCGAAGGCGCGCTGCTTGGTCTTCACGCGGTCCTCGGCCTCGGAGAGGAGAGCCTGGAGGACGCTGGATGGGTCGCGCTCGTCGAAGTCGTGGGATCCGTGCTGGCCGTTGGTGTAGATCTTGCTCATCGCTGGCCTCCCATGAGGATCACGAGGATGCCAATGAGGGCCAAGCTGATGATGAAAGTTGCGACATAGTCGCCGGCGGTGCGGGGTTCACGGGGCTTGCCGATCGAAAACGGCAAAGCGAGCAGGACGATGACAGTGAGGGCGATGTACACCCAGGCGGCGATGATGGCGACGGTGGTCACTTCTTGCCGCCCTTCTTGGGCTTGGGAGACTTGCCCTGCTCTACTCGAGGATCTCCGAGTAGCTGCGCCTCGCCGTAGGATTTACTGATTGACTCATCCAGGAGCAAGCTAACCACGCTCGGCCCATTGGGATCGCTGAGGAGGTGCGCGACGTACTTCCCGAAGTCCGTGCTCTCTTCGGGTTTAATGCCGGCCTGCTTGCCGAGGTCCGCGATCTTCGCCTCTGTGGCGGCGCGCTCGTCGGCCGCCTTGCGTTCGGCACGAACCTCGAGAGTAGTCGTGAGGTCTGCCCAGAAGCGGTCGGTGGGGTAGTTGATACGCGTCTTGGAAGCATCGAATGGGTGGAACATGCCACCATTCGCGCGGTAGCCCGGCAAATCCAGTGCCTTCAGAACGGTCTCCAGCGTCTCCTGGCGCGTGCGCTCGGCGGTGGCGGCGTTGGAGCGGCGCGTCTCCTCGATGAAGCCGGCCTTGAGGCTCTCCGCCTGCGCTGCCAGCTCCGCTTCATGGCGCCTGCTTGCCTGGTCGATCGCCTTGAGCAGGCCGCGACTGTACTCATGCTCCATCGTTAGCGACTCGCCGAGCGACTCGGCTCGGTCTCTCCAATAGCCCATGCTCTTCCTCCTTCTGTCGCCCGCGGCGTGGTGTTCCGCGAGATTAGTGGACTAAATCGGCCCGAGATCAGCGTACCACGCTATGTGGGATTTAGCCCACTAATTGTATCAGAGCGACCTTAATCATGTGGAAGGCCCCCTGGAGCGAGGCTCACAGGGGGCCCCTGGGACCACTACCCGTTGCGTGGGAGGAAAGGAGGATCTCCGCCGCCCTTTCAGTCTACGGGTGGTCGAGGGTGTTTCTACGAGTGGGGGAGCGCTAGCATCGGGGCCATGGCCACACCTCGCTCCCTTCTGCCTGCCCTCGCGATCGTGGGCGCCCTGGCGCTTTCCGGGTGCGCCAGCAGCACGCCGACGCTGGCCGAGGAGTGCCGCACGATCAACGACGCTGCGGGCAAGATCGCCACGAGCTTGGACGCCGTGACGCTCAACAGCGTCGAGGCGGCTACGGTGATGAGCGATCGGTTGAATGAGATGAATGCCGACTTGCGGACCAAGCGCGACGCGCTCGTGAACCCCGAGCTGCGCGATGGTGTGACGCGGATGGTCGACGGGCTCCAGATCATCGCGCGGGACATGGCGGGCATCGCGGCCGGTGGCTCGAGTGCGAAGGCTGATGCGGCGATGGCTCGCCTCCAGTTGGCAACGAGCGACGTCATCGCGCTGTGCAGCGATGGGTGATAGCCCCCGGTGATGCGTGCGGGGCTGAAGAAAAATCGCGGGGGAGCGGGCCCTTCGACCTCGCGGTGCTGGTGGGGATGTTTGCGGCTCTGCTGGCGTGGGTTGTAGCCCCTGGGCGCTGGCTGGGTGGGTGAAAAATGTGGTGATTTGTGGGTTGTAGCCCCATGAAAATCCCTGGCCAGAGTAAAAAATGTACGGGTCCTGCCCGCGCCCCCATGCCACGTCCCGGTAACACCTAAAATCCTGAACCTTTCCCCGCCACCTCAAACCACCCCGCGTTGGGCGCCGGCCACGCAGCCCACGCCCCTCCCTGTACGCGTCCCACCGTTACCTATCCGTTACACATTTAGTCCACTAATCTCTACGCATTTAGTCCACTAATCGGGTAGAATCGGAACATGAAAACCGAAACCCTCCGCACTGTTGAAGTCATCGAGCGGCCCCATGACGTCATCGCCGTCGATGTTGCCACGGGTGAGCGCATCGGCTCATTCGACAAGCTCGCCGGCGCGCAGCGTGGCACCATCCGGGGGCGTATCGTTGCCCGCACATTCCCCGCATGGCTGGAAGCCATCGAAGCCCTGGAGCATCCCGACGACTGCGCCTACTGCCAGGCCGGCGAGTCTTCCGCCCACGCTTATGAGCCGGTGACGCTGTGACGTGCGCACTTTGCCACGGGCTCGGCATGATCCATATCGTCGTGGGATGGGAGCCCTGCCCCCAGTGCAAGTGCAAGTGCATCTGCACGCCGGTAATCGCTGGTATCAGTGACGGGCCGAACGTTGATTGCCCGCAGCACGGGGAGCGCCGCTGATGCTCAACCTCATCCTCGCTATCCCGTTCACCCTGACACCGTAGCGGTTTCACTGCCCTAGCGGCCCGCATAGGCGGGCACCGCGCGTCATGGCGCGCTAGGGCACTGCGCGCCGATTAGCGCGCTAATCAACCCAGAAACAAGGGAATACGATAATGGCAGATATCAAGCATGGCGCGCAGTATGGCATCGCATATCGTCACGTTTACGCGGGTACATGCCCGCACGGGCCGCGCTACCTCGTCAAGTCGGACACGCGGCGCTGGCATGGCCTCGTGGCTTGCCCCAAGTGTCACGGGGAGCTGCACGAGGTGCGCGTTACGTTCGCCATTGTCCCGTGGCGCGGGGATGGACGTTACAGCCTGGACCAGGCTATCGCCACCTACAGCCGCGAAAGCATGGCCGATGCCGACGCTAGCCGGCGCTATGCCGCGGATGAGCGCTCGCCGTATGTCGTGCGCACGTTCACTGCCCCGAGCGCCTCCTGACGCTCGCCCTCAGTGGTACACCCGACGAAAGGTTAGAACAATGGAAAAGTGCATCAACTGTCACAGCGCCGTGGGCATGGCATCCTCCCACGCTGTAGGGCTGTGGGATGGGGACACCTACCACGGGGGGGTCTGCTCGAACTGCACGACATACCCGGAACGATTGAGCACTAACGCTCGCGTTCTACTGGACTTGTTCGCCCCGGGGAGTGTGCGCCCGTAATGTTACCGAGATCGACTGGAATGGTGCCAAGATCCTTAGCGCCGCGATCCAGTATCACGGGGCCGTTAATGCCTGACGCTCGCCTCCAGGGTCTACCCGCCATGAGCGCCACACTGCCGCCGCTCATGCCGCCCCGCCCGAACGCGGGCGCACACCTTGACTGGGACCGCCCGGTTGGCTACTCGCACGCCGCATCCATCATCGCCGCCATGTCGGCACGCAACTAGGGAGACACCATCATGGTAACTATCCAACTCGCAATCCCGTCCCGCATCGGACAGATCGACGCTCGCGTCTTCATCACGCGCGGCACCTCCACTGCTGAGTCCTACGGGATCGCGTTCGATGAAGACGGCGCCACCATCGCCGAGACTAGCGCCAACCGCTACAGCGGTTTCTGTGACGCTGAGATCGCCTATGACGAGGCACACCGCCTCATGGCTTGGCGCTGGGGTGTCGAGTCCGAAGACATCGCGGCTGCCGTTGATGCCGCCGGCCTCACGTGCGACTGCGAGTAACCATGCATCCCGACACTCTCGCCGGCGACGCTACAGCGGCCCGCACACTGCAAGCCTGGCTCGCATACTCCGACGCCGAGATAGCGCGGCACGCGCGCTCACAGGGCCGCACGCGAGCATTTCTCGCCCTTCGCGCCCTGGCTCGAGCTGCAACGCTCGCGGCAATCGGCGTCGCGGGGATGCTGGCCGGGTGGGCGGCGATCGTTCTGACGGTGGCGGCTTCGCACTAAGCGACCTTCGCACCGGCAAGCACCGATGCGGGCGGCAAGGCCGTCAAGGCTTCGGAAAGCTCATCGACAGCTGCACGCAGCCGGGCGACCGAGTGCAGCGGCATCGGCGTCAAGGCGCTCAGATCGTCAATCCTTTCTCTGAGCCGATCCAGTGTGGGCTCGGCCTGACTGGCGAGGTAAGAGAGTCGATTGGCTGCGCGCTTACGAGTAGGTTCCATGCTCTGATTTTAGTGGGCAAAAGTTGACAAAGCAAGACTTGTGCACTATCACGCGCGTGCGTCGTGCCGCGGCATCGTCGCGAGGCGGAACAGGTGAAGCGTTCAAAACTAACGATCACCGGCTAGCGTGAATCGCGAACCTTAACACATCGAACCATCGACGTCAACCAGCCGACGACCGAATCCAAGCGGCTCAACGATGGGTTGAAACCCACATTTCGAGAAGTTTTTGACACTCCATTTTAGAACGTACTTATCCTATTACCATATATATATGAATCACATTCTTACTTATGGTCTCTTAAGCTTCAAAAACAAGACTCCAGTGTTTTCAAGGCCTCGCGCTCTCAGCAAACTCCCAGACAACAACACATATGGTCCAAACACAAATCAGCTTTGTGCTTACCCGATTATCACGCGGGGGTCTACTTTCACAACTTTTTCGCCCTCGACAGGCACAAAACAATTGCATACTCGGAAACGCGGTCCGAATGTGTAGAGTGGCCCCGATTCGTAGACCACCCTCAAACTCATTCCTGAGAGTTTCCTGAATCCAACAGATTTAGTCCAATAATCTGTAGACACCGGCAATCACCTTCGCTAGAATCGGATTAGTCCACTAAACGGGACGCCACAACTTCAACCACACCCACAACACCAGGAGACATCACATGTCCGTCACTCTTCCCCTCACGCCTGAGCTTGTCGCCGGCTTCGCCGCGGTCACCGTCCACGCATCCGCCGACAAGGTGATGACCATCATCACAGGCGTCCGGGTGGGCCACCGCTACCTCACGGCCACCGACCGGTACAGCGTCGCCCGCTTCGAGCACACCACCTATGCCGAGTCGGTCGAGCGCCACGGCGAGAGCGGCCCGGCTGAGCCTGACTGGTCCGTGGTCATCCCCGCCGACGTGGCCGCATGGGCGAGCAAGCTCAAGCCGGTCCGCTACGTGGAAGAAACGCTCACGATCACCGACAACACGGTCACCCTAACGCGCGGCGGCGTCGCGGTCGAGTCGCGCACCTTCGTGGCCCTCACGGGCAACTTCCCGCCCGTCGACCGGCTCATTCCCGAGGTCTCCGACGCGACGATCGACGCCGAGCCGTTCTCGCTCGGTGCCGCCATGCTGGCCAAGCTCGCCAAGTCCGCCGCGCCGCTCGCCCGCGTCGCGAAGGCGAAGGATCTCCCTATGCGATTCCAGCTCACTCCCGCGCCCGCACACTCCCGGTTCCCCGGCCCCGTGCTCGGCACCGTGGGGGATCGGCTCGTGATCCTCGCGCAGCCCGTGAAGCGCGCCGCATAACCGTCCACAACTTCAACCACCACACCCACAACCCAGGAGGCCGCCGTGGCTCGCTACACAACTCGAAAGGCCGGCACCGCCGGCAAGGCAAGGACCATTGCCACCCGTCAGGCTCGCGCCGTCAAGCTCGGATCTGTCCGCGTGAGCGCATCGGGGCGTGCGCGATGAACACCACTCGCCGCAACCCCGCCGAGCTGCGCACGCTCGCACAGGCCCGCCGTGCAACCCAGTGGCAGTGCCTCATCGACAGCCTGAGCGCCGCCGAGGAGCGCGCCGGCTTCTCTGGTCACCAGTTCGGCCGCCGTGAGATGGAGTCGTTTCATTCGCGCCTCGTAGGGATGCCGTGGGAGGCGCCGTTTAGCTCCGCCGTCTACTGGGCCGAGCGCATGGAGAACGAGCATTCCGACGGCTCTATTGACGTTCTCTACGTCGTGAAGGTGTGGCGACCGGACGAGGGCGCGCTTACCGAGCGCATCGCCGAGCAATGGATCCTCTCGGAGGACTACACGCCCCAGCTGGACGCAGAGACCGCGCTCGACTTCGCCCGCCGCGCCGCTTTCCAAGTGGGAGGCGAACTGTGAACACGCACAGCGAAGCCCGCACGCTCCCCGACGCCCTGCGCGCCGCCGCGATTCGTTCCGTTGAGCTTCTTCCGAAGATCAACGCCGGCGAAGCATCCGACCCGCTGCGCACCCTGATCCCTGGCGACGCAGATGCGAGCGTTGAGATCCTTCACGCCGTCAGTGTCGTTACGGGAGGCTTCAGCCACCGTAGGCCGCCGTTTGGCGAGGCTGTCAATACGGCGCCCGCCAGCCGCGCGCAGCTGCGCCGCTGGGCCGTTAAGGAGGGGCGAGCATGAGCGCCGTCAAGGTCGAGATGACCCGCAGCCGCAATATCCGCATCCACTCGACATGGACGGCAGACGTTCCCGAGGAGATGCTGAGCGACCCGACCTACTTCGATGACAACGGCTACCCGACGCCCGACTTCGACCAGTGGATGTGCGACAACGGCACCGAAGCGGACGCGGACGGACCCTCGCCGGATAACGACGACCTGGACTACGAGGTTGCAACCATCGACGGCGAGGACGCCTGGGTCTACTTCGACCGCCTCGGGAAGGTGCGTTGCCCGGTGTGCGGAGAGTACGTCGAAGAGGACGAGATGAATCACTGGCCCAAGCTCGCGCAGCCGGTCAGCATGTGCGACTCGTGCGAGCACGATGCCCGCCGCAGCGGATGGGAGCCGGGGCGGATGGGAGCCGGGGCGATGAGCACGCGCAAGGATGGACGCCCGCGCAGCGTGGCGATCACGCTGCCGCTGGACCCGATGCCCTACGTCTGGTCAGGCACGAAGCTTCGCACGGGTATCCGTTTCCACGGCGAAGCTGTGGATTTCGACCCGCGCCCCGGCTACTCTCAGCGGATCGAGGACTACGCATGACCCTCGCATCCCCCGTCCTTGACGCCCTGGACTTCACCCCCGGGCCGCCCGTGTGTGACGCTCCCGACTGCGAGATGCGCGCCGATTACGAGGTACACGCAACGTGCCCGTGCATCAAGCTCATGTGCGACGAGCACGCCCGTTGGACGGCGAACGCCGACTTTCAGGCGCACCGGCGATCCTGCTATCTGGTATGCGAAACGTGCGGCGCACACGGCGTTCGCATCACGTGGATGGAGCGTGTCAAGTGAGCGCACCGAAGTGGTTCCATCAGACCGACATCCCCGCTGATCTGTACTCAGCATGGGAGGACGCAGCCAAGAACCCGCAGACCTACGCCGACAAGCCCGGCGCGCTTCTCGACCTCCTGGGTGAGTTGTGGGACTGGATGGGCGAGGCCGGACTCGTCAACCCGTACGCCCTCAGCGCGGCCGATGCTTTCGATCTGTATCAGCACCTGCGCTCAGAGTGGGACTTCATGAGTGACGCAGAAACGGAGCTGTACCGGGTCAGCATCCTCGGCATCGGTGCCGATCGCACCGCGCGGGATGTGCTCGAAGATCTCGTGCAAGCCGAGCGGGACGAAGAGCAACGGCGGCGGGTGAACGCATGACGATGCCGGCCCCCACCCTCGCCTATGCCGCTCTCGAACGCACGCACGCCGCGATTGCCGCTCACCCCGCGTTCACGGACGCTGACCGCGCGAACGTCTACAAGGCCGTGTGCGCGTTTCACGGGCCGATCACCGCCCGCTACTACAATGCCGCCCGCGAGGCGGTCACGAAGAATGGACGCCCGCTCTGGGCGGCGGTTCTCCTGCACAACCCCGAGTTGCACGCCAGCCAGACGCCGGCGCCTTCTCAGATCATGCACGCCCTGGAAATGGAGGCAATGAATTGACCGCTCAGATGAAGACGCCCGAGCAGATCGCGGCGGAAGTCGTGCAGGCTACCTACGGCCCCGAGGCCGGGGCGTCTGCGCACGCAACTATGTCGCGCGTTCTGGATGTGCGCGACGAATACACGGCTGCGGACATTTTCGACCTGATGCACGCTGCCATCGAAGCCGACCGGGCGCAGCGCGCAGAGCTGGAGGCCGGAGCGCGCGAACTTCTCGCCCAGTACGACCGTGATGAGCTGAATGGACCCCACGAGACGGCGGAGTGTCTCGCTGAAGCGTTGCGCGACTTGGTGGGTGAGCGATGACCGCTCAATTAGTCCGCTATCTGGCGCTGGCCCTGTTCATCGTCCTGATCCTCGCCGGCGCCCCGATCATCATCAACGTCATGCTGGCTTTCAACTACGCGAGCTACATCGTGAACACGATTCTCGGCATCGCGTGGGGTACGACGGTGACAACGCTCTGCCTCTTCCTCTGGATGAAGGGGGACGAGTGAAAAAGTCCGACTGGAACGACGCTCTCACCCGCTACGAGGCGGCGCTGGAGCCCTATACACAGGAGACAGCGGGCGGGGATCTGTACATCAGCCCCGACGCCCCCGCGCACCTCGTCAAGATGTACGACCACCTCATCTGTGCCGGACTTGAGTTCGGCTACCTGGAACTGACAATCGAAGGAGCTATCGCATGACAACCATCACTCAGACCGCCGAAACGCCCATCGGCCAGGCGGTCGTGTCCATCGAGATCGACTGGAACGACCTGGGCCGCACGTTCGGCGGAGCCAGCTCCACGGATCAGACCGACTTCCTGATCGGCATGACGCAGGAGTTCCGCTCCTGGGGCGGCAAGCTCGAGTCCAGCCTCCAGGCGGCGCTGATCGCCCGTGCGTTCGAGTCCGAGTCGCCGGAGTACGCCGTCCACGTCGCGGAGCTGTTGCGCATGCTAGCTGATGCAATCGGCACGAGCGCGGAGGTGGGGAAGTGAGCACCATCAATCCGCAGTACATCATCGACGAGATCCACGATGACCTCTTTGGGGTGGGTATCTTCCGCACGGATGCCCAGATCGACCAGGCGCTGCAAGGCGCCGTCGAGCACGAGGCAGAGCTGTCCGGCTTCTTCGCGCCGGCTGAATCCATCCGCGCATCAGAGGCCGCCTGGCACGACCTGATGCACCGCCCTTTCGGCGTGCTGGATCTGCTGGAGATCGACTCCGAGGACACCCTCTACGACCGCCTCGCCGGCATGGCGGTGGCGGCATGAACCAGACACCCAACCACACGAACCGTACCCAGGAGGAATCATGACCACCAAGACGCTGCCCCCGCTCACCGCTTCCGACTTCGACATGCGATGGGATGCCGATCGCGTCTTCCCCTTCGTGGAGTCAGAGGACGCCCTGATCATGGCGCACGGCCACCAAGACCCCGCAGCGTTCACCAAGACAGTGCACGAGTACGACGTGCTGTGCGTCGGCGGAGAGGCGGAGAAGCACCAAGAGAGCGACGTGCAGCACCTCTGGGCCGTGCACATCGACCGCGGCGACGGCGACCAGGACGGCTGGTGGATGTCGTGGAGCGGCGTCACATCCGAGACTCCGAACGCTTTCCCGATCACGATCATCCAGCGATGACCGAGAACAACACGAACGGTAGGAGCCTGTGATGGAGAAGGACGATCTGCTGAAGCTGACGGCGTGGCCGGAGCGTGAGGAGGATGCGACGGCCGATGCGCTGATCGTGCACGGTGCGCGCCTCGCGATGGGGTGGTCCGCTGAGACGCGACCGCTCTCAGCGCGCGTCTTCCGGATGTCGAAGGACGATCCGGAGTACCAGGACGCGATGCGCCGCTACCTCGACGCCATGACAGCGATGATCGCTGAGGCGCAGGTCACGGCAGCGCTCGTCGCGATCCAGGAGGTGTCGCGCGAGCAGGCGAACGACGTCGCACGCCGACTCTGGCACTTCACCGAGGACGGCGGTCTGCTGCACGAGCTGATGTTCGACTACCTCGACGCTCGCGGAATCCCGTCTGAGCAGGTGTGGGAAGCGGCGGAGGCGTTCACTGCGTCGGAACACGGTTCGGGTGATCTGTCGTGAGCATCACTGTCGTCTACTGCCCCGACTGTGGTCATGGCTTCTACCAGTGGAACGGCGTCGCGGCGTCCATCATGTGGGCAGATCACTATGCCAAGGCTCACGGCGCAGCCGAACGAGAGCAAGAAGGAGAGAAGGTATGAACCTCAACGAAGAACAGCAGATCGCACTCGATCACGTCACCGCGGCTCAGACACGCCTCTTGCAGGCGATCCCCGAGGCGGACGAGCGCGCGCGCCGCGCGAAGGCCGAGTACCTGCGCACGTTCGAGATCGAGCGCAACAAGGCCGCAGCGAAGGCGGCGACGCTCAAGGTTCCGCTGCGCCGCATCGGCGGATCCTCCGAGGCAGGCATCGGCATGCGCACGTCGGCGGTGGCCACCGTGAAGAGCGCCATCGAGGACGGGCTCGCCTACCTCGAAGATGCGCCGGTCACGCCGACCATCGCGAACACTCCCGATGGAACGGACTCCCGCTTCACGCTGAACGGCGACGTTCTTACCGTGAGCCTGACGGACGAGGACATGGCCGAGTACCAGCAGATCACAGGCTCCGCCGAGGCAGGCGCCTGGGACTTCACAGTCTCCGGCGCCAAGCTGCTCCCGGTGGGTGGCGACGAGGCCTGGATGCAGCCGGTGGTCAAGGTGGTCCTGGCGAAGGATGGCGTCTGGGAGAAGCGGGCGCTGGAATACGTGGAGACAAAGAAGGCCGCATGACGAAGCTCACACCCCGCCCCGAGCAGGAGCACGCCATCCTGCGCATCCTCGCCGAACCCACGCATGCGGCCCTGATCGGGTCGCAGACCGGGTTTGGAAAAACGCTTATCACCTCAGAGGTGGTGCACCGGGCGGGATGGGAGCGCGTGCTCTACATCATCATCGACAAGACCTTCAGCCAGTGGCACGAGCGCCTTGCTGCGCAGTCTGACGGCAAGATCAATCTGCGCATGATGAAGACCACGAAGGATGGAAAATCAGCGTTCGAGGACTTCCTCGCCGGCAAGCCCGGCCACTACGCTGCGACGATGAACTGGCTGCACCGCCAGGACGTCGAATACCGCGACAAGCAGGACAGCCAGGGCAACCCGCTCATGGCCATCGACAAGAAGACGGGCTTGCCGACCGACAAGGTGCAGCGTGAGACGGTGCGCCTGGGAATCTTCCGCAAGATGAGCGAGAAGCACGGCCCGCTGGACGCGATCATCCACGATGAGAGTCACGGGACAGCGAACCGCAACAGCGAGATGCGCAAGTCCATCCTTCAGATCAAGTCCGACTGGAAGATCGCACTGAGCGCAACATGGTCGGGCAACGACTTCGCCGAGCACGGCTGGGCAACGCCGCGCTGGCTGTGGCCAGATCTGGTGCCTGCGTACTGGACATGGCTCGAGCAGTTCTTCGTGAAGACTCCGAAGCTCAACGGTCAAGGCAAGCCCGTCTACGTGGGCGGTAAAGCGATGATGAATCACATCGAGCGCGAGCCCGGTGCATTCGCTCGGAGCCTTCCGCTGTACATGCGTGGCGAGAATGCCGAGCAGGCCCCGAAGGCGATCGAGGTGCTGGTCGACCCGACGCCTGAGCAGGCGCGCCAGTACGCCGAGCTGAAAGCGGAGCTGCTGTCCTGGGTGGACGGCTGGTCGGGGGAGCGTGAGCCGCTCGTCGCCGACATTCCCGCGGTGCTGCGTGTGCGCCTTCGCCAGGTTGCCCTTGCCGCTCTGTCACTGAATGAGAAGGGTGATGTCGATTTCGCCGTCGACGCGCCGAGCGCGAAGCTGAGTGCACTGCGCGGGATTCTGGATGCCTGGGGCGGGCAGCCGGTGATCCTGATGACGGACAGCCGCAAGTTCGCGAAGCTGACCGCCGAGCGCATGACGGCCGCCGGCTACCGCTGCGAGGCGTGGGTGGGCGGGATGAGCGCGAAGGAGGCTGACCGAATCAAGCAGGCCTACCTGAGCGGCGAGGTGAAGTACATCGTGCTCACCGTTCAGGCTGGTGGCACGGGCCTGGACTTCATGCAGTTGCGTTCGTCGAAGATCGTGTGGCTGAGCCTGCCGGACGGCGACCCGAAGCTCGAGGAGCAAGCCCTCGGGCGCGTGTTCCGAAATGGTATGACGAAGGAGTACGGCGACTTCCAGCATGTGCGCTTGATGATGCGCGGATCCCTGGACACGGAGATCCTGAGCGCCCTGGTCGCAAAGGCGTACGCGTTGCACCGCTCTATCGGATCGCACGTTCTTCGTGCGGCGTGATGGTAGCGGATTAGTGGACTAAACGGATACGATTCAAGAAGGAGGGAGAGTCATGAACAATTACGCGGATCTGATCGCGGATGCTCGGGTGTGGCCGCGCCACGGGGTGAGCAAGGGGCCGCTGATCAACGCGCTCGCTGACGCTATCGAAGCGCTCGTGAAGGAACGCGACGAGCAGGGGTCATGCTGGGACGAGGGCATGACGCTGCCCGTCCCTGAGGGCGAGTGCGCGCCGATGCCGCCGAAATGCGAGCTGCCGCACGGGCACGGTGGCGCACATCGGGCGGGGCGGGTCGAGTGGATGCGCCGCGACTCGTACAACTCCGTCGTCGCCGAGCGCGATGAACTCCAGGAACGCCTCGCCGCAGCGGAGGAAGGTCTCTTCCGCGTGGTCGCAGCTATCGGTGAGGACACCGATGGGGCGCGGACCGCTCGCGACTACTTCGGACCGCTCACGGTCCTGGTCCGGGATCAACCCCCAATCACCGATCCGGTCGGCATCACCCTTCACCTGGTGTCGGAGTATCGCCGCGAGATGGAGCAGGAAGCCGATATCGCTGATGCCCGGGTTGCCGAGGCTGAGCGGGAACGCGACAATCTCGCCGCCGTGATCGAGAAGGCGCAGATAGCCGGGCAAGTGACGGGCTACAGCCACCACAAGGAGCCAGTCATGAAGGCTCTGTCGGCCGCCCCCGCTGACGCTCTCCGTGAGGTGAAGGCGCAGGCGTGGCGAGAAGGCTGGGACGCCAGCGAGCGATTCGGCTACTTGGACGGCGCCCTGGAGACGCCACTCAACCCCTACATGGAGGCTGACGATGACTTCTGACTGCACGCCTACGACCAATGAGATGCACGAGGCATGGAGGGAGCGCGACGTGGTTGATCTTGATCTGTCCGTACTGCGGGGAATCGCAGAAGCCGCAACGCCGGGACCGTGGAATGCGGTCGAGGGAGTCATTTGGGACAAAGACGGGACGCAGGTTCCACAGGCGAGCGTGACAACCCCAAGCAAGTGCCTGACGTGGGACGACCACGGAGGCGATGTCTTCGACCCCGCCGACGCCACCCACATCGCCACGTTCGATCCGCCGACCGTGCTCGCTCTCCTGGCCCGGCTGGAGGTCGCGGAGGAACACGTGCGGGGGCGCAAGTCTGAGGTTGCTGACCTCGAGCGGGAACGCGACGCCCTCGCTGCTGAAGTCGAACGGTTGAAGCTCGTCCATGTCGGTCAGGCGCGTCTTGCCATGTTGACCGTGTATCTCGCGGACGTGGACGGCGACGAGGCCACGCAGGCGTTCTACCGGGAGTGGGTGCGCAACCATGACGCGGCACTGATCGAGTCGCTGGCGCACGAGGCCCGTGAGGCCCTCGGGACAGAGTCGAGTGGGCACACCTCAACGTACTCAGTCCGCCGCTGGCTTCGTGAGCGTGCTCGTCAGGTACGGGAGGGAGAAGCGTGAGCTACCACGAACCGACGACAGAGGACATCCGGCGCATGTACTTGTGCATGTTCATCGACAGCGCTCAGAGTGAAAGGGGCGAGATCTTCGATCGTTGGATGGCTGAGCATGACCGTCTGGTCGCTGAACGCGCATGGGCGGCCTGCGTCGACCATCTCGAGGCGGTGCTCGGCGGCGAGATGAAGCGGGCCGCGCATGCCGACAACCCGTACCGCAAGGAGCAGGAGAACAACAATGCCTGAACGCATCCAGCAACGCCGTACGAGGGGTTGGCGGAAACCGGAGAACACCGTGAGCGTCGCGCGGCCTAGCCGCTACGGCAACCCATTCCGTATCGGCGACCGCGCAATCGTGAACGATGCGACGAACGTAATTGTCGACCACTCGAAGCGCCAGAGCGTGATCGTCCGGGATCGCGCACATGCCGTCGAGCTGTACCGGGACGCAGTTGAGGGCCGCACATGGGTGTCGGAGCCGAACTGTCCGTTCATCCCGACCCGCGCCGAGATTGCCCGACTGCGCGGGAAGAACCTCATGTGCTTCTGCCCCCTCGACCGGCCGTGCCACGCCGAGGTGCTGCTCGAACTCGCGAACCGGGAGGCTGCTGATGCCTGACCCGTTCACCGTGGCGAAGGCTGAGTCGGAGCGTCGTTACCCGGACCGTCCCGACGACGACTTCGGGCTCACCTTCACTCGTGCCGAGATTCGTGCGATGCTCCGTGGCGCGTTCCAAGCCGGAGCCTCATGGATGATGACCAACCACACAAAAGGCAGGAGCGAGTGATGAGCGGAAGGGCGATGGGATCTCACCAATCCGCTCGTGCGGAGACGACGACGTGGCTGACGCCACCGGATCTAATCGAGAAGCTTGGACCTTTCGATCTCGATCCGTGCGCTGCACCGTCACCGCGCCCATGGCCGACAGCGAGCCGCCACATAGAGCTTCCCGAGGACGGCCTCGCGGCCGAGTGGGATGGGCATGTCTGGCTCAATCCGCCGTACAGCTTCGCAGCGTGGACCTGGCTCGACAAGCTCGCTACACACGGAGACGGCATTGCACTGATCTTCGCACGGACCGAGACGGCAGGGTTCGTCAAGCAAGTCTGGGAGAAGGCCACGGGCGTGCTGTTCCTTCATGGGCGGCTCTACTTCCATAAGGCTGACGGCACGCGCGCCGCTGCGAACAGTGGCGCGCCGTCTTGCCTCGTCGCCTACGGTCAGCGTGCGGCGGAACGGTTGATGACCACTGACATAGCGGGCACTTACGTTCCGCTCAGGTCAGACCGTCTGGAGGGGTACTGCCGAGGGTGCGGTGATCCGTCCAGCAAACACGAGGGCTCATTCTGCCCCGATCACTATTCGGAAGGGCGGGAGCAAGAGAAGTGACCGACTACAGGAAGTGGGTACAAGATGCCCAGCCGGTTGAAGCTCGCTTCGCACAGGGGAGCGGTGTCTTCATGACTGGCCGTGTGATCGCATATGCCGATACGCCGACCGTCATCATCGAGACGACAGACGGGCAGCGTGCCTCCTGGGTGGCTTCGCTGTGTACGCCGATCACCCCGGTTGAAGAAGAGGAGGCAACGTGGATCTTCAAGTCCGAGAACTGATCCTCGCGCTCTACGATGGCGGTCTCGCCGAGGCGGATATCGCCGCTGAGCTGAAGGCAAGAGGTATTCGCTTCCCTCCGGGCGGCAACCACGCTGCCAGCATCCGCCGGGCTATTCGCGATCGCCATGTTCTTTCGCTGGTGGCCGGCGGGATGACGCGCAAGCAAGTTGCGGAGCACCTTGGCGTCAACGAGAAGACCGTCGACCGCGCTTTCGAGAACATGCGCACGCGTGTTGCGAAGCCGTACACGCCGCAAGAGCTGGAGCGCATTTACGCCCTGGTTGAGGAGGGGATGCCGATCTCCTTCATCGCTGAGGACATTGGGCGTAGCGGCATCCATCTGCGCGAGCGCTTCGACGTCAACGCTCACCGGCCAGCAGACGCCGTGCTCGAGTGGAAGCGCACATGGAGCGCCATTCGCCGAAGCCCCGAGTTGCTCGAGCTGCACAGGCAGTTTCACCCGAAGAAGGAGAAGGTCTAGATGGGCAAGGGTAAGAAGGCCGCACAGACAGACTTCGAGCTGGCGCTGGAGTTCGCTCACTCGCAGCCGGAGCGCTTCCCGCAGCCGTACTGCGCCGACAAGGCGAAGTACTACGCCGACTACGACTATCCGCTGCCTGATGCGGAGACGGCTGCGGCGCTGTGTGAGCCGTGTCCGCTGCTTCTGCTGTGCGCCGAGCACGCCCGCAAGAGGCGCGTGCAGTGGGGAGTGTGGGGTGGGGGAGTGTGGGTGGCGGGCCGTCAGGCTCAGGGCCCGCATGATTCATAGGAAGAAATTAGTGGACTAACTTGCACTAAGTGGCCTGAATGCGTAGAGTTAGACGCGTCAGAACTGCCCACTAATCGTAAGGAGGAGCACGCAGATGGGGTACAAGCGCAGAAGGAGGGCGTAGGGGACAGCGGTGTCCCCGTCTTCGACCACTACATCTTGGGGTGCTTCGTGCACCGCACCCCAACTACAGAATTAGTCCACTAATCCTGGTACGGTGGTAACCACCACCAACCAGGGAGCCAAGGAGAGGAGAAGGCAATGACCACTGCCACCACAACGTTCAACAGGGCAGAAGCCGCAGCACGGCTCGCGACCGTCCGGGGTCGCATCGAGGATCTCAAGTCCGAGGAAGCAGCCCTCATCGCGCAGATCATCGAGAACACCCCAATGGGCAAGACGGAGGCTGGCGACTGGACAGTCAGCATCTCCACGTCGCGCCGCCTGGACACCAAGCGCCTCGAGGAGCGCTTTCCGGTCACGCAGTACCCTCATCTTTTCAAGCCGGTCATCAACGTCCCCGCAGTTCGGGAGCACTTCTCGCCGATTGAGCTGAAGAAGTATGAAGTCGAGACAAGCCCGAGCGTGAAGGTGTCTTGATGCCCATCCGTTCAGGCGACATCGAGCCGGATTCCGGCCTGCCGTACTACGAGATCTGTGACCGCTGCAACTACGCCGATCACCGCTGCCACTTCTGTGGGCAGGACTTGACGCATGACGACTACGAGTTCAACGGCAAGCGGCACTGGGTCGAGGATTGCCGACCGGACCTTGTCAAGCACGAGCCGGGCCCGCTGTGCACATGGCCGGATGACCCTGAGCTGAACAAATACCGCGAACCCGGCTGCTACTGGGATCACGAGAAGGGGGAGCTGAAGCCATGACCATCAATGCTCCGCTCTCGATCGCGCCGATCGGCCGGGATACCCTCCTCGAAGAGGCCCTCGAGTACGGCGTTCTTTGCCCCGCGTGCCGCGCCCTCATGGTCCCGGCGACCACAACGCTTTCGTGGTGGGACTGCATCAACCCGCTTTGCATCTCAGGAGAGCAGCCAGGATGACCGTCAAACTCGAACAAGTCGCCGAGCAGCTCGGTCTACGCCCTGACGATGCGGTGCGAGCCCTCGGCATTGGCGCTCGCATGCTTGCACACGGCTTCATTCCAGAAGAGATTGACTACATGGTTCGCACCGCCTACGAAGAGCGCGCATTCGATGAGCGGTGCATCAAGGGCGGCCATGCAACACCAGAGCAGTTGCGCCGAGCACGAGCCCGAGAGGCTCGGAACCCGTGAGCAAGTATCCCGTCTACGATCTCGCCATCGACATTGTCGAGCAGGCCATGATGCAGCAGCCGCGAAACCTCCAGGAGCACATAGGTCCCTCAGAGATCGGATCTGCGTGCCTGCATTGTGTCGCGGCGAAATTGGCTGGATGGGAACAGCAGCCCGAGGCGGCGTGGCTGCCGTACATTGGCACCGCCATGCACGCGCAGCTCGAGCGCGTCTTCGAGCCCCTGCCCGACTGGCTTACGGAGACTCGCGTTTCCGTTGGCAAGCTTGCGGGTCGTGATCTTCCCGGAACGGCAGACCTCTTCCACATCCCCACCGGGACATCGGTCGATTTCAAGATCGTCGGCGCCACGACCCTGCGCAAAGCTAAGCGTGGCCCGAGCCCGCAGTACCGCACCCAGGGGCACAGCTACGGATTGGGGCATCTCCGCGCTGGCCGTGAGGTGCATCGCGTTGCCGTTTGGTACATGCCCCGCAACGCCATGACGCTTCGCCAGGGCTACTGGTGGGAAGAGGATTTCCAGCCCCTTATTGCGCTTGAAGCGCTTGACCGCGCCGAGAGCATCGTCGCCGACATCCGCGCCTTCTCGACAATCGAAGAGCGCGACGACTGGATCAGCGGCTTGCCGCGTGACCCCGATTGCTTCAACTGCAAGAAGTATCCCGACTGGTCCGAAACGGCCGGGAACACAGACTCCCTCGAAGCGCTGCTCGGCGTCTAGAGGGTGAACCAAGGAAGAACGAGAGATCAAGGAGATCAGAAATGAGCAATGACACCCTCGACGCCCTCCTCGCGGGCGGCGGCAAGACGGCCAAGTTCGAGAAGATCGGCGACTCGTACACGGGCATCGTGACGAGCGCGGAGACCCGTCAGGCGACCAACTTCGACACTGGCAAGCCCGAGTTCTGGGACGATGGCAACCCGAAGAAGCAGGCCGTCATCAACATCCAGACGACCGAGCGCCTCGACGAGGATGACGATGGCGTGCGCGCTATCTACATCAACGCGTGGGGCGAGAAGATCAAGGCACTGCGCGAGGCAAGCCGTCTCGCCAAGGGCGCGCCGGCGGTCGGCGACACCTTCACGGCGACGTACATCGGTGACGGACCCAAGCCGCAGAAGGGCTTCGCGCCGAAGCTCTTCAAGTACGAGATCGTCAAGGGCTCGCCCGTCGACGCCCTGCTCGGCGGCGGCGCAGAGGCCAAGGCTCCCGACGCCTTCCCCGCCGCGCTGAACGATGCGCAGAAGGCACAGGCCGCACAGCTCATCGCTCTCGGCCTGGACGACGCCAAGATCGCCACCGTCGTGGACGGGGCTGATCCCGTGGCGATCGCGCAGCTCCGCCTCCAGCAGGCGGCCGTCGGCGCCGGCAAGGGCTTCTGACCCGACCAGGGGCGCGACTGGTCAACGCGCACAATGGCTAGTAGCTCAGATGGCAGAGCGGGGGGCCGTTAACTCCAAGGTCGCAGGTTCGAGTCCTGCCTAGCCAGCAAATCCAATCAGTCCACTAATCGGAAAGGGTGAAAGGCTTGACGCCGAAGATGAAAGCCAAGGCCCTTGCGGCTATCGGCGTCGCTGTCTTCCCTGTCCGGGAAAAGCCCGAGCGTGCCGATGGTCGCATCTTCGAGATGAAGACGCCGTACACGCGCTCAGGCCACCTCGAAGCGACAACGGATGCGCGACAGATCGAGCAGTGGTGGTCGCGCTGGCCTGATGCGCTCGTGGGCGTCAATGCGGGCCGCTCTGGCTTGGTGACAGCAGACATTGATATGGGCGATGGGCACGACGGCTGGAACACGCTCATTGAGAACGGTCTGGACGACCTGCCCGAAACCGCGCACTATCAGACCAATCGTGGCGGTGACCACTATGTCTACGCGGCACCTAGCGATGTTCGCCTGTCGGGAACGAAGGGGCACGTAACCCCCGATGGGCTCAAGCTCGAGGATGTCGACCGCCGGGGTGGATCCTCCTACTTCATCTGGTGGGGCAACGAGATTCCGGCAACTCGCGATGCATTCGGCGAGCCGCCCGCATGGCTACTGACGCCGGCGGCCGAGCCCACTGAAAGCCCCTATTCGGGCACGGTGGGTGAATGGTTACAACGCGCGCCGGAAGGCTCGCCGTCGTGGTCGATGGCAGATGTGGTCAACTCCATCCCGCGCGATAGCGACTTCGGGCACAGCGAGTTGATCTCGTTCCAGGCGTCGATTGTCGCGCTCGCGGCGAATGGCGAAACGGGGGCGGTTGAGGCTCTGGAGATCCTGAAGCGCGAGTGGCTTCGCGGCGAGTACGACACCCCCGTCTACCGCGACGACTGGGACGCGGGCCTGGCTGGAGCGATCCGCAAGTTCGGAGACTTCCCCGACAAACCCATCGACATCCTCGCCCAGGATCAGGTCTCGATCGCAACCCGTGTGACGACGCCGGGCTTCATCGACATCTGGACGACGTTGCCTGCCGTCACTACGGCGCCCGCGCTGCGTGACCGCCTCGGGCGCATCATGACGCTCGCCTACGATTCCTCGCTGACTGCGCTTGAGGCGGCTACGCTCGCCTGGCATTCGCCGGCGGCCAAGCACGCGAACGGGATCCGCTCAACGCAGTCGGACGGCGAGGCGCTCGACGCGGTGTGGAAGCTCGCTCTCGAGGTGGCAGGAAGCCCCGTGCTCGAAGAGGGCGCGTACCTCGCCGATGTGGAGCCCGCTGCTCCCGTCCAAGCCGTTCCCGACCTTCTCCCGACGCGCAGCATCAAGCTGCTGACCGATGCGGAGGCGGCGCGTGTCGTCAATCTGAGCTGGTGGGGCGACGAGTTCATGGATGTCATGCGCAAGGCAAACCGTGACGTGATCTCGGAGCAGATCTACCGCCTGAACCGCTGGGTGATCCTCAGCCTGTGCTTCTCACACCGAGCGATCATCCCGATGGTTGACGGTGCCGACATCATCCTGAACTTCTACGGTGTCGTTGTCGGCGGCTCGAAGGTCGGCAAGTCCCGCGCGACGAAGCCGGTGACTGAGATCAGCAAGCTCTTCTGGGAAGAGGTCTACAACCCCGACATCGGTGGCGACGCCACGAAGGCTGGCCTCACCGACGCCCTCATCGCGCTCGACGGCCTGCCCACCTACTTCCACCCGGACGAGGCGGATGCGATCCTCCTGGCCTGGAAGGATATCAAGGGCCCGTTCGCCGGAATGTCTCAGTTCATCACCGACGTCTACCTCGGCGACGTGAAAGCCACACTGCGCGCGACGAAGGACAACTCCGGCAAGCACGCCCAGGCCAGGTTGAACGCGATCCTCTCGGGGATCCAGCACCAGATCACGGATGCGATCGATCCGAAGGACTGGGAGACGGGCTTCATCAACCGCTTCGTATGGGCATTCGGTGAGCGCAAGCAGCTCACACGTGAGCAGAAGCGCCCGAACATCAAACGCAAGGGCGCCGACGCCTCCGCAGTCGATTTGGCCGCCTGGTATCAACAGTGGGTGGCCCGATTCAATGCCACCCTGCGCACGACGCTGGATGTGGAGCCCGGCGAGAAGTTCGCCTGGATCGACATGACCGATGAGGTAGCTGATCGGCACGTCGAGACTCTCGAGACTCTCGAGCGCATCGCCGCATCCGGCCCTTACGAGGACCGCCTGGATCCGACATTCGGCCGCCTCCAGGAGACGATCCTGAAGTGCGCTGCGCTTGTCGCGATCACCAACAACAGAAGGTGCATCCAAATGGATGACTATCTCCTCGCGCTGGAACAGGCAGAGGAATGGGCCTCGAACATCGTGACGCTCGTTGAAGCCACCGATGAGTCGCCGATGGCCCGCCGGGCGAACAGGCTCGTCAGGCTCATCGAGAAGAACGGTGGACGGATGCCGCTCACGGAGATCCACCGCAACCCGGAGTATGCCGGTAGGTCGAGAGACGTCAAGCAGATTCTCGACGAGCTGACCGCGCAGGGAAGGGCGGAGTTGCTCGATCTCAGGTCGCAGCAGGGCCAACAAGTTGTTTCGTTGATCAGGGGAGGAAGGCAATGACCGCACTCGAGCAGGCGCACTATACATGGGAGCGCCGAGAGTACTTGGACGAGCAGGGCCGCCTCGATGCGGCTATCGCGCTGGCAGAGTGGGGCGTGTTATCCGCCAGGCAGATCTCGGCGATCACCGGCGTGCAGTGGTGGAAAGCGGCCGAGAACTCGAAGAAGACCGACCGCACCGGCGGCAGGCTCAACCCAGAGACGCTGCCCGATCTGATGGCCTTGTCGCAGGCGAGGGCTCGCGGCGAGATGGCACCGGACGCTGCGCGCAGGATCCTCGAAGGTGGAACAACCGCCACGGTTGCCTCGAGGCTCACGAATGTTCCCGAGACGACGCTAAAGAGATGGGCAGCTCGCAAGCCAAAGGAGGAGGCGGCATGACGTACCGACCACTACCCGTCTACCCATCGGCCTCCGAAGAGCGCGTGGCCGTCCTGCGCGAGGCGAAGGCGCAGTTGGCCACGGATCAGATCGTCGTGCCGCAGGACGCCGTACAGGGCTCGCCGGCGCCCGTTCTGGCGATGGGCGAGCACCCGGACTACCTCACTGACTACGTCTACGTGCGGCCGGATGGTGCGGATGATCCCGCTCGCGTGGGTAAGGCTCTCGAGTTCTGGCTGGCAGGCGGCAAGACGCACAGCGAAGCCGACCTGCTGGGCCAATGGCTGGGCTGCGATGTGACATTCGTAGGCGTTGAGGAATATACGCCCAAGGTTGGTTTCCAATGAGTGTGCACCCGGATGGGCGCGACTGGCGAACCTATTTCCACGACTACCAACAGGCCCAGCGTGCGTCACTGGAGCCGGTAGCCGAGGCGGACATCGAGCAGCCGGAGATCGTTGAGCCTGCATACGAGTTGAGCGCCGAGCAGCTCGCGAAGCTCCCGGGTCGGAGCACGCCAGCGCAGGTCGTGAAGCGTTTGCTTGCGAACAAGTGGGATGTGCGCGCACAGAAGCGCGTTGTACATATGCCGCCGGTTCGCTACGCATCCTCATCAGACGAGGGCGCCAAGGTTCAATACCAGGCAGGCGCCATCCGTTACCCGGACTACTTCCTTGAGGTGACGGCTATCGGTGCCGTGAAGAGAGATGCGAATGGGCGCATCGGCCTGGCGATGTTCGCAACCTGGAATGACAAGAACGGCTTCCAGATCGCGGAAACCTACGACCCGCTGGATGGCCGCGAGATCCGCGTTGGGTTCACGAAGGGACGTGAGCCGAATCAAATCGAGATCGAGGAGGGCATCGCGCCCCCGCTCGGGCTCAAGGAATGGCTGCTGGACTTTGCGCCGCTGCCCGCAGATCAGAAACAGAAGTTGGCCAAAGCGGCGAAGGTCGCGGAACAGAGGGGGGAGTGGATCGGATGACCACCCTTCTCGCGCTCGATCCGGGTGGCACTACCGGTTACTCGCTCTGGGAGTACACGGCCATCACACCGCTCACCCTGATCCACAAGGGTCAGATCTCTGGTGGCCTCGACGGCTTCATCGCCTGGTCTGCCGGTATGCACCCGGAGGAAGTCGTTGCGGAGACTTTCCGCCTGGACGGCCGCACGGTGAAGCCCGACGTGACACCCCTGCGGATCGAGGGCGCGCTGTCTGTGATTTGGCCGCACTGGATCGGCCAGCCAAACACAATGAAGGTGCACGCAGACGACGTCTTCATGAAGCGCGCGGGTCTGTCGTTTCGCGGGATGCCGCACGCGACAGACAGCGCGAGGCACGCGCTGGCGCTGATGAAGGTCAGGCGCCATGTTCCAACGATCAAGAGGTACTGGCCGGACAGGAAGGAGGAGCAGTGATCGAACGCTGTAGTTGCAATGCGCTCTTCGTGACGCTGAGCCATCGGCGCCTGCAACAGTGGCGCCAGGAACATCGGCATGAGCTTCCCGAGGATGCCGAGCAGTCAGCCGTCGTCGAGTCGGCATCGAGCCATGAGCGCGCGTGGCCGATCGGCTTCACAGCGGAAAGCCCATGAGCCCCGGGCTTATAGTCCGAAGACATAAGCGACCGGGGCTCACTTCGAGATAGCTCTACACCATCCCTTCGCCTGGATCTGACGGGGCTAGACGCTCGGCGTGTTCCGCTGCGCCACGAAACCGAAGCCGGTTCCGACGAACGCGAAGACGGCGAGCGAGACGGTCAGCCAGATGGGCTGTCCCGCATCCGCCGACGCGAACCCGACCTGCGTGGCACCGAGTGCGAGTCCGAGAAGTGCGTAGATGCGGTACAGCGGTTTGCGCCAGCCCGCGGGGATGATCTCGTCTTCCATGGGTAATCCTTTCGACTCCACCCCATTTTAGTCCGCTAAATGCGTGGGGCTACGGGCTCGGTCAGTAGGCGGAATGCGAGCGCGACATACTGACTGCGCGCCAGGTACGCACCGATCAGGGCGCCGATGGCGATGCCGAGTGTGAGTTTCACAGGATCTTCAGCGATCCGAGATCGAAGCCATCTGGTGTGACATCGAAGATGAGAAGTCCCGGCTCAGAGTCGCGTCCGGAAACCTGGCGGAACCAGTCCGATCCGTTATCCAGCGTCGGCGCGCCGATCCCGATGCGTTCGCGTCCTGTCGCTGGGTTTGTGCCTGCGGTATTCGCCGAGAAGCAGTGGTAGTGCCCATGCAGGAGAACATCGCAGTGAGTGATGGCCTGTGAACCAAAAGCCTGCTTCTCCCACCAAGAGACCGCCTGTCCGGGACCGAACTGATTGCCATGCACGAGCCCAATCGGGACACCGAGCACATCAACGCGCACGGATTCGTCGAAGTCGATCGGAGAGTGCCACGATGCGTTGATCCCAGCTGCGTCGGCGACTTTTTTGACCTGCTTGTGCACGAGGATGCCGAAGTCGTCGCTGGGTCGACCGAGCGTCTGCTTGGCGCGCCTCCACGCCGAGTGGTTGGAGGGGACGACGGCGACGGAGATCGAAGGTGCGAAGGCGCTCGCGAGGCGGACAAACTTGAAGATCTCGGTCGAGTAGGCATCGATCTGGTCGGGCAAGCTCAGGTCGTTGGTGAACATGGGATTGCCGCCCGACTCGAAACCCTCGATCCCATCTCCAAGGTCCGCGATCAGGATGTGCGAGGGCGCGCGCTCAGCGAAGTCGATTGCCAGCTTCTCGAGCTTGCTCTCAATGCGAGCGAGTGTCTCCGGCGTGCCGCCACGGCGCCCAACCTTGCCAAGTTGGAGATCAGCGACCGCGACAATTGTCGCGCGGCTGGGGTCGACCGGGGCGGCCGTCTTGCGGCTCTGCTCCCGCATCTTCGCGGCTTCGGCATAGAGGTGAGAGAGAGGCGCAGCCTCGGCTAGCGCAAGACCCTGCTTAGGCCAGGCTGAAATCTTGTTGGATGATTTGTCGCCGCCATAGGCGATCGTGCGGATCGAGATGTGGTAAAGGTCGGGGTCGTCGCCGCTCGAGCGGATGAGGCGGCGCGCATCCTCAAGTGTGACAGGCCGGTTTCGGACAAAGTCGAATCGACGTCCATCCGGCCCATCGGAGATCTGATCGGACTCGCCGGCTTCCGGCAGCGCCCCCTTCGTCCGTGCCATATCGAGCTTGCCGCCATTGTCTCGCTTCACGTTGACGACAAGGCCCGAGGAGACTCCCCACTTCTCCATCACGACGGATTTGCGAAGGTTCAGACAGTCCTCGATGAACGCGGGATCATCGCGAAGGGGTGAGCGAGAGTTCGGCATCGGATCTCCTTAGTAGTGGTCGTGATGTTGAGGCCCGGGGGCACTCAATCGGGGCTCACAGAGCCCGGCTCTCCCACCCACTGCGGCGGGAGCGTGTCTTCGAGGATTGCGACGTCTTCAGGGCTGAGGCGGGGGTAGAATCCCGCGGGCGTCTGGCGGGAGATCGCAAGCAGTACGCGAGCTGCAGCACCGAGCTTGGTCTTGGCGCCATCCAGCTCGGTAAGCGCGCCCTTCAACTGAGCCTCGACGCGCTGGTCGATGTACTCGTTGAGCTTCTGCTTGGAATCACCGCGGCCACGCAAGAAGAGCAGGGCGGATGATGTAATGACTCCGGTGAGGCCGAGTCCGCCGACGATGATTGAGCCCCACGGCTCCATTACTCATCTCCTTCACTGCGCCGCTCCGCCCATTCGCCGCCGAGCAGGGAAAGGCGCCAGATGACGACACCCAGAGCGACGCCGGCGAGCCCAGATACAAAGCCGCGAGAGCCGATGGAGGGAAGAGTGAGCAGCATGAGCGCTCCGAGGTATGAAGCGAGAAGTCCGCTGAGGACGATATTTGCGCCAGCTTCGACCCACCACAGGCGGGGGAATGCCACCCCGATGAGAGCAAGGACGGCGGCGGCGGCGAAGAGGTACGAGAAGGAGTCGCTCACCCAGTCAACGAAGAAGACGTCGATTGCAGGGATCCCCTGGATACCCGCCCAGATGCCACACCAGATCAGGAACACGTCGACGATCGGCAGCAGTACGCGCTTGAGGTTGCGGTACTTCCATTCATCGAGCGGGATTGCGTCTGGATGCCAGATGGATGCCGCCCAGAGGCGGCGAATCATGCGCCTGTGCTTCTCTTGGCGAGCGCCGCAACATTCTCCCGGATCTCACCGAGGCCCGCGTTGTAGAGGATGTCGCGGACCTCAGTTATCCGGTCACGGCCTTCCTTGGCCGCCGCCGCGTTCTCCCGGATTTCGCCGAGGCCCGCGTTGTAGAGAATCGTTCGGATCTCATCCACCTTCGCGGCCATAGCGTTGTCGCGGTCACGATCTGACTGCTCGTACATGTCGTCCTCCTCGGGAGTGAAAGGTCTTGCCGTGTCCCCGGCCGCGCCCGCGAGGGCCGACAGGATGAAAGGTCGTGGATCATAGACGGGCCGTGACGGTGTGTGCGCGGCGTCCGGGTAGTCGGAGATCACGAAGTGATCGTGTGGGGCGTCCCAGCCGGTCCCTGGGCTCTCCCCGGCGGTCGCGTTGCGGGTGACCGTGCTGCCCGCGTCGAGCCGCGTACCAACGCCAGGAAAGTAGGCGCTGTGACAGTGGATCTCGTAGCGCCCACGACCACGTCCAGTGTCGACCACGACCTCACGGCCCGTCGCTCTCGCCGTGAACTGATGCGACACCACGCCGACAGACAGGGAGAGAACGTCTGTGGCGACGGAGTACCGGCCGCCAGGCTCGAGCTTGCGGATGTCCTGCCCGCGATGCTGATAAAGCGGCGGGGAGTAGTTCTCCCGGTCCACCACACCGAACGCGCGACCCCACCGGGTATCGGGGTCGTATGCCTCAGCGATACCCATCAGCTCAGTCCGCACGTTACAGTGAAGAAGAGCGTTCCATTTGCGATGGGGGTGTTGTTGTTGTATTTGAAAACTGTTGCGGACGATCCCTGAACGCGAACTTGCAACTGAGACCCATCAATCTCGCTGCGGCCCACCCCCATCCAGGTTCCCGCTACGGTGAATGGCATTTCCACAGATAGGCCGCCGCCACCTGTTCCAGCATTGGAGATGGTCACCGTGACAGAGTCAACGACCGCGCCCTCGACGTACTTGTATTTGTGCGCGGCGTTCCCAGAATTGATCGCCCCAGACCCGGCCGAGATGCTGGTTGAGGCCGTAAGCCAAGAACCCCCACCAACCTGAAGCCAGGATCCAGCCCAGACATACACGAAGCCCATGTCGCGGGTCGTGAGAAGCCGACCCTGCCAATTCCCGCCTGTGGGGAGGGAGGCGAAGTTGGGTACCGACATGCCATTTCGGTCAACGAACTGGGTAGAGAGCGCCGTCTCGATTGCCGTCGACTGGCCGTTGAGGAGTACATCCAGCTCCGCCGTATCGTCGTCTCCGTAAAGCGGGAGTCCATACAGCGGGGTAGGCATGCCTCCAGTTTATTCGCGATTAGTCCACTAATCCCGAGTCATGGATGCGGCTATGCGAGTTGGAGCACGTCTGCAAACAGAGCTGGCTCTCTGAGATCAATCGAACCGAATCCGGATCCGGTGCCAGAGTACGTTGATGTGCGTCCGTAAACGAGGCCCCGGAGGGTGTGCGCTCCTGCCGGTAGGACCACTAGGAATCGCGCGGTGATGGGAATGATGAACCTGTTGTTGGCGGAAGCGCCAGCATTTGAAGCCGCGGAGACGAGAATGTAGCCCCGCGCCCCCAGATCTTCGCTCACTGCGACTCCGTCGATGGCAACGCCCGTAGATCCCCATAGGTTCATCGTGCCAGCGCCAACGGTGCTGGCACTGGCATCAGCGCTCGTAAAGAAGCTCACAGAAATAACGCGTGACTCATTGAGCGTAACGGTTAGCTCGGGGCCAAAAGGACTCGAACCTGTCACGCTGCTCGACCAGGAGATCGTATCCGTAGATGATTTCTGGTAGGAAGCTCGACCAACAAGATCGGCGGTCTGCTGCGCAAGGACAGAGATCTGACGCGCGAGCCCGTCGGCGGTGGCAGCCAGACCCTTGCCCGATGCGCTTGAATCAGACGCTAGCCGGTTTAGTGCAAGCTCGAGCGACTCCAGCCCTCCGTCGACATAACGCTTCCACGGCTGATCTGCGGGCCCACCGAGGGCGGCATCTGGGATCCTCGGCATGAGCCTAGTTTAGTCCGCTAAGTGGGGTCAGCTTCACGTCTCGGATCGTCTTACCAGCCCAGCGTGCATTCCACTGCCCGATAGTCTCACCGCTGCGGAAGACGTCCTTGATCGTGATGTCACGTTCTGCGGTGTAGGTGAGGGATCCAGGCGCCAGGGTCGATGAGCGGATGCGCAGCACGCAGTCGTCGCTGACCACTCGCGCCCCGGCGACGTTGCCGAATGCCTGGTTTACGAAGTCGCCGTCGACAAGGTCGCGGAGCGTCTCATTCCACTGTGCGATAGTCCCGCCAAGGCCAGGCTGAAGGCGGATACTGCCGATCGTGGCGCCGGGGTACAGGGCCTTGAGTTCGCCGATCGTGGGGTAGACGTAGGAGCCGGATTCGCCACTGCGGTTGATGCCCTTGGACTGCACGCTGATCGTGTGCCGCGCGCTGGAGTAGCGAGCCGCAGATCGCAGGAGGGCGTGATAAAGCTGGTCCCGCGTCTCGAAGAACTCGTTATCGACGGTGGCGCCGATCTCCTGCGGCGCCCGGTCGGCGTCCAGGCATGCGGGCAAGGTCATCTTCTGCTTGTTGAAGAACACGCCGGTACCGCGGATGCGCAGCGAAGAGTAGTAGTCGCTGGTACCAGCCGAGACGGCGATGCGGTAAGGCGCGTACTGCGTCTCGGAGGAGGCGGTGATCGTGACCTTGAGGCTCTTGGTGTCGTCTCCGATTTCCACCTTGACGGATCCGCCACCGGCAAGCCATTGCGCGGGCTGGATCGGTAGCCCGTCATTGCCAGCAACCGCGTAGACGCTGGATCCAGAATCGTTGCGGCCCACGAACGCAACGCACGTCGGCTGCTCTACCGAGGAAAGTGAAGCATCGATGTCGAGGTTGATTACGGTCGTCTCACCCGCGTTCAGGGTGTAGACGGTGACGTCCTCGCTCCACCCGCCGGGCGGGTACGCGAGCTGCGTTCCAGAGGCGTAGTCGTAGAAGTAGCCCTCTACGGACTGAGCTAGGTTCGACTCGTCGAGCGCCCACGAGGACTTCGCATCGCGGTAGTTCTCAGCCGTCCGGGTGCGCAGGGGGCGGAAGACGATGTTGCTTGAGGTCAGTGACACCTCGAACTTGCGTGCGGTCGCAAGCTTCTTGAGCTGGTCGTAGACGACCGCATTCCATCCGGGGAGCTTCACCGCGACGGGCTCGAGCGAAGAGTCAACAACGATGCCACTCGTCACCCCGCACAGTCCGAGGTAGTAGCGGATCGCATTGCCGAGGAGTCCGACGAAGGGTTGAGCCTGGCGCTTGACGGCGGTCAGCCCGAGTCGCGAGTCCGCGGTGATCTGGGCGGTAAGCCCGTCACCGCTGAGCCCGCGAACGATGCCGCTCGTCTTGCCCTGCGACCCGTCCTCCAGAGTGAGCGCTTTGCCGCTGAGGCTCTTGACACCGGCCTTGTCCCGGATGGGGAGCTGGATCTGTCCGTAGCCGCCGCTGGAATCATCTGGTGCGGTCGGGGTGGAGTCCTCGGTGATCGAGTACGCGCCCGTATTCCAGACGGGAAGCCCACCGATCGTGACATCGACGCCCGTGCCGCTCATGCGTAGTCCTCCTCTTCGATGAGCTTCACGGTCAGACCGACGCGCTCAGTTCGCGCGGCAAGGCGGTAGGGCGTTGCGCGGGGGATGCCGTCGAAGGAGCATCCACTTGTGCCCTGACCGAGGATGAAGCCGCCATTCAGGAAGAGCGGGATCGCGGGACCGGGAATGATCCCGCCGTACGGGCCAACGCCGTAACCGTCCAGGCCATATCCGGGCCCGGGAGCTGGGCTTGGGATCAGCCCGATCGGCACGACCTGAGCCATGATGCCAGCCAGCGTGGCGAACCCTGTCCCCGGCTCGACGCTGATTTCGAGTCCACCCTGATCAGCGCCGGGGACGAAGATGTGCGTGAAGCGCTGGTCCGTGTTCACACCCGCGATGGACATGACTTCCGGCGGCCCGACGTTGACGCCAGCGACCATCGGCTGAACCTGGATGCCCAGCGTCGATGCCGCATCGCCGTGCGCTCCGATAATCACGGCGGAGTCTGGAGGCATCGGGATGTAGAAGGTTCGACGCGGATCCGTCGACGTCAGGTCGTAGCGAGCCATGTTGACGGGGTAGTCCCACGACAGGTCCGGGTTGTTGATCCTCTTCGGTCGCACCAGCCCGGCCAGCGGGACGCCATCCTTTGCGCCGATGCCGGGTGCCGACCATGCCGGGTTAAGGATGTTCTGGTCGGCCGCTGCCGGGTCGACGAAGTAGATGTACCCGTCGCCGTAGATGCCGTGCGCATAGTCGGTGATCGCGCGAGCTTCTTCGCGTGTCATCACGTTCCACGTCAGCGAGTACTCCTGGTGCCCACTGGTCGAGCGGCGAGTGGCGACGCCACCGTTGAGGTAGTCGAGGCGGTCGCTGTAGCCGTTGGTTGACTGGTCGCGCCCGGGAGCGTCTGTCTTCACCCAGCGCATCTTGCGCTTGGTGCCGAAGTACATGTACCGCATCAGCCGGCCCTCCTTGAGACCGCAGCGCCGTTGGCGCCATTCACGGTCGCCTGCAATGTCTGGTTCGAGATCGTCAGCCCGACACGGTCGGCGATCTCAGCGAGCAGCGCCCGGTCGACGGGGGACAGCTCGACCATCCCCCCGACGGCGGCGAGTCCGCTCGGCATGAAGCCCTTGCCCGACTTCAGCAGGTTGTGGATCGTGTTCATCGCGTTCGGGCCACCGGCGTTGCGAACGGCTGGCGCCGACATGACGTACTCACGACCGTGCGTGATGCCCGCAGCCTGGTTCTCCGGCAGGTTACCCGTGTATCCACCCGACTTGAACAGTTTCAGGTTAGTGCCGGGCACGTTGTAGACAGGCTGGCCCTGGGTAAGGATGCGGAATGCAAGCGGGTTGTCGTTGAAGTAGTCGCCGACACCGCGCTTGACGCCCTCGCCGACCGTCTTGCCGGCCGCGTAGCCCGCGTCGAACCCGCCGCCGATGCCGCCGATCGTCGCGCTGGCCGTTGCCTCATTCGCCTTGGCGAGAAACTCGTTGAGGGCCTGGTACGCGGGGTCGGTGTTTGCGGTGACGGTGATGTTGCGCGGAACGTTGCGGATGATGGTTCCGAGGCTGTCGAAGGCCGCTGCGTAGCGGTCGACTTCTGTGCGGTTGTAGCCCATCTGGACGGCCTGCTGGATGAACTCCTGCTTCAGTCGCGCAGCCGTCGCCTGAAGGTCCGCCTGCTCCATGCCGTTCTCAGCGAGCGTCTTGATGTAGTCCTGGTAGTTGGTGACCAGGCCGAGGATCTCTGCGCGGTTGGCGATCGCTGCGTCACTGTTGCCGTCGAGGGTCTTCGTGGTCTTGTCCTGCGCGGTTGCAAGCTTCTTCTGGGTGTCGGCCTGCTTCTTGTCCAGGTCTGCCAGGTCCGCGCGCAGTTGCTGCGCGCGCAGGGCATCGCCGTAGTTCTCGGCGACCGAGAGCCAGTACTGCTTGATCGCGCGGTCGGCAGCCATGCCCTGCAAGTCGGTGACGTAGCCAGCCATCTCCTCGCGAGCGTCGGCGATTGTCGACGCGATCTTGGACCAGGAGCCCGTAATGGTGTCGAGGGCCTGCTGGTTGCCGAAGCGCAGATCGAACGCGCGCGACATGACGCCGCTGAGGTCGTTCGCGTAGTCGGTGAGCGTACGCACCTTCGCCGCCGCGCCATCCGCAGCGTCGCCGAGGCTCCCCGTTCCGCCATTGAGGTTGTCAGCAGTCAGGGCCGCCGTGTCGCCGAGCGAGGAAAGAGCGTCATCGGTGCTCGGCAGGCTGGCGGCGAAGTTACGAATCTGGTCGAACCCGGATCCGACCGCGCCGTCGAAGGCTGCGAGCCCGTCGGTGAAACCCGATCCAAAGACGCTGAGCGCGTCGCCGATGGGCTTGAGGATTGCCCCGATGAGCTGCCCAGCCTGCTGGAACATGCCCACGATGCCGGACAGGGGGCCGAGGAGCTGGCGGGCAACGGCGGTGACCACCGATATGACGGCGCGACCCCAGTTGACGAATCCCTGGGCGGCACCGACGACATCCTGACCGGTCTGGACAATGGAGTTGTAGATGACCTTTCCGACGAGATCGACGATCTGTGCGGCGGTGAGCGCGCTGCCCGAGAAGCGGTCGAACATGGCGGCGAGCCCACCGATGACGCCGAAGAGGTTGCGGAACGGGGTCGCGAACTTGCCGACCGAGTTGTACATCAGCTCGAGGAAGTTGACGACATCGATGATCGCGGGGCCGACACCGCCAGCCATCTGGATGAGCGTGCCGAGCAGAACGACCACAGCGCCGATGCCCGTGGCGATCATGGCACCCTTGAGCACCTTGAACGCGATCGCTGCACCGCCGGTTGCGGTCTGGAGTCCGAGGAGCGCTCCGACCAGGCCGCTCAGTCCCGTTGTCGTTCCGGCGGAGACGATGCCCAGCTCGACGGCGGCCGTCCTAACGGCTGCGAGAGACCCGACAGCGAGAGCGCTGACCGTGACGATGCCCGCCAGGGCAGCAGTGATGCCACCGATGGTTGCGGACAGAGTGACAAGACCCTGGCCGAGTGGGGTGTTGACGAAGGACGCGAAGCCCTGGGCAACCTTGGCCAGGAGATCGAGCACAGTGACGATCGCTGGGCCGAGGACAGCGCCGACGGCGGCTCCCGCCTCCTGGACGGCGTTGATGAAGATCTGCCAGCGGCTCGCGATGTCATCCACGACCATCGCATACTGGCGTCCGAGTTCCTTACCATCGCGGAAGGACTGCGAGGCGCCCGCAAGGGCCTGATCGTAGACCTCGAGGTTGGCGGCGACGCGGGTGAAGGTGTCAGCTACGCGAAGCTGCGAAAGCCCCAGCTCATCGAGAGCACGCGTGGCGTCGACCGTGTTGAGCTGGCTGAGTGATACCGCAAAATCCTTGAAGACCTGCGCGCCACGACCGCCGACGACATCGGCAGTGAGCTGTTGTGACGTGCGGCCGACGAGGGAGGCGAACAGGTCGAGCTTGTCGCCGCCTTCTGCCACGAGCTGGTTGAGCGTCTGGAAGTAGGTGGTCAGGGCGCCGCGCGCACGCTCAGGCGGCACTCGCAGCGACGCGAGCGCGCCCGCAAGGCCGACAACCTGATCGGCGGCGAAGCCTGCGGACGTTGCCTGCTGGCCGATCTCCCTGGTGAGCGAGAGGATCTCGGCATCAGTGGCCACGCTCGTACGCGCGACATACGCGATCGAGGAGCCGAGGTTCTCGTACTGGCTGGCGCCGACGCCGAGGATCTGACCGAGCGAGCCGAATGCCTGGGCACTGGCCTCAGCGGAGATGCCGGTAACGGCGGAGAACTTCGCGACCGTCTCCGTGAACCGGCCGATGTCCTGCGCCTGGATGCCGAGCTGGTTACCCAGGGTCGCGATCTCTGCGATGTTGGCGAACGACTGGGGGATCTCACGTGTGAGCCCGACGAGTTCCTTGCGCAGGCGTGCGACGGACTCGGTCGTTCCGCCGTCGAGCGTGCGCTGCACATTGGTGAACGCCGACTCCTGCTGAGCGGCGAGCACTCCGACTGCCGCGCCAGCGGACGTGATCGCCGTCGACAGCACGCCAGCAGTGGACGCTACGTCGTAGAGGGCATAGCGGAGCCTGGGGGAGGACTTCGAGGCGAGGGCGTTGACCTGCGCGTCGTAATCGGCGAGCCACTTCTGTGCACCCGTGATGTTGGACACGTTGCCCGCGTTGTCGAAGAACCCGCTGACACCGGAGGAGATCGAACTGCGTGCAGACTGGCTTTTCGCCGCGGCGTAGCGCTCAGCGACAGCCTTGTTCACCGCCTGCTCGGCCGCCTCCATCTGGCGAAGCTTGCCGATGACCGAAACGGTCTGCGCTTCATAGGCGGCAAGCGTGGCCCGCCGCTCGCCGATCGTCATGTTCTCGGCGGACTTCGCGGGAATCGCGCTGGCACCGAACTGGCTCATCACCGAGCGCTGCGAAGCGTCGCGCTGCGCCTTCTGGGCGGCGAGGAGGCTCTTGGAGTACGCGTCCCACCCCGTAGCCGCACGAGTGGCGTCTTGCGAGGACTGGCGGGCGGCGGAGCCCGCTGAGCCGACATCCGTGGAGAGCTTGGACGCTGTCGACGACAGGCGCGACATGTCGCGCTCGAGCCGGTCGAAGCTCTTGTCGAGAGCGATCCCCTCATCGCGCACGCGCGCGATCGCGTCTTCGACTTGCTTGGCGCCGTCGGCGATGAACCTGAGGCGGGCTACCGCATCGAGTTCAGCCATTGCGCCCGTCTCCGTCTATGCCGTTCGTCCTATCAGTTTAGTGGACTAATCTGCGGCGTCCGCGGGCTCGTCTTCCTCATCGGGGGCCATCAGATCGGCGTAGTAACGGTCACGGTACTTATGCAACGGCAGGTCGATGCGTGAGTAGAACTCAGCCTTAACTGAGACCTTCTCGTCGTCATCCTTGTGCTTTTCCTCATAGAGCCGCACCTCCTGGGTCGCGTAGCACGCCGGCGTATCGACGACTTTGACCTGGAGGGTGGGATCAGCGTTCCGACATAGCCAGATGGGTCCGCCGTGCTCGGGGCACGTCTCGTTCTTATAGCGCTCGTAGGCGAGCGAAATGAGCACATCCATCTGCGAGTAGGGCTTGCGATTGTCCTCGCCGAGGATCATCGTTGTTGGGCGTACCCCTGCCCGGATCGCTGCCTCGATGGCCTCGACAAAAACCGACCCGGCATTCGACCAAAGGTACGACGTCAAAAATCCACGTCGTCGGTGGCCGAGCGCGCAATGTGCGCCTGCGCCGACAGCTCATCGAACGCTTCGACGAGCTTCGGGAACTCGCTGCGGGGGAGAAGCTCTCGGAACGTGCGGGTGTCCTCGACGCTCAGCGAGTGGTGCGTGCTTCCCGTCTCGTTGTCGACCCAGGAAGTGACGGCCGACGCGATGAGGACGTTGTACAGCTCCTCGTTGAACTCATCCAGGCGCCCTTCGGGCACCTTTCCCTTGATCTCGAGGTTGTGCTTCGCCTGCCGGCGCGCATCCTTGATGATCAGTTCGGGGACCGCGCGCAGCGTGAACGCGAATGACGTCTTGTTGAGCTTGGCGAGAAGCTTCCTCGCCTCGGTGCGAAGCTCGGGCATGCGCGCTTCGATCTTCTCGATCTCGGGCGCGGCGTCATCCTCGGTGATCTCGCCGTTCTCGATCTGCATGGCGAGCCGCTCAGCGCGCTCGTTCAGGAGATCCAGCTCTCCGAGAACTCCCCAGCGACGCTTGTCGCCGGACTTGAAGGTGGTCCCCGGGATCAGCAGATCCTCAGCGCCGCCGAGCGCTTCGCCCGTCTCCTCGTCCGTGTAGACATTGATCGTCTTCTCTCGGCGAGTGATACCAAGCAGGCGTTCGCGCAGGTTCATGTTGCTACGCGCTTCATCAACGATCTCTTCGATCTCGATCTGGTCGTTCTTCTTGCCCACGGCGGAGCCTCCTTCTTTAAGTGGTCAGGATCCAGTTTAGTGGACTAAATCTGCAAACGTGCGGCGGCCCATCAGGAGTGCGGCGCAACTCGATCCGGGTGCCTCCCTAGGCTGCGGCGGCGAAGAGTCTCGCGGTGACGTGCGCTCCGTGCTGGTCGAGGGTGAGGGGTCGGTGGTAGTAGTGCGCGGTGGTGCGGATGTCGGAGTGGTCGGCGAACTCTTGCGCCTCATGCATGGGTACGCCGGCGTTGACGAGCGCGCTGATCGCGGCATGGCGGAGCGTGTGCGGGTGCACGTTGTCGGGGAGTCCTGCGCGCGTGGCGGCGCGTTTGAACCAGTCGTACGCGCCGCGGCGGTTCTGCTGGCGGCCCGTACGGGTGAGGATCACCGGCCCGGTCGTGCGGTCACCGATCGCGCGGCGGAGGATGCGGAGCAGTGGGACGGGTATCGGCATCCGTGACGTCTTCCCGCCCTTGCGGGTCGCGGTGAGGACGACGTAGCCGAGCGTATCTTCGGTGAGGTCTTCGATCTGCACGGCGCACGCTTCGGACACTCGGAGGCCGAGCATCGCCATCAACGCGATCAGCGCGTGGTGCGCCGGCGACATGGTCTCTGCCGCATGGAGCAGTTGCCCGACTTGCGCTGGGGTGAGGTAGGCGATGGTGGACCGGTCGACGTGCCACCTGGGCATGCGCATAAGCATCGTCGGGTCACGGTCGATGAGTTCGTCGACGACGGCGAGACGGTAGAAGGATCGGATCGTCTGCAAGCGCCGGCACGCCGAGCGGGGACTGTTGCCCCGCTCAATGGTCAGGTGGCGGCCGAATGCTTCGAGGTGCGGTCGGCGTGCGTCGAGCGGGTCGAGCTGCTGCTCCGCGCACCATGCGAAGAACAGCCGCAGGTCGAGTTCGTAGAGGCGGCGGGTGCCGGCGGTGTACCGGTCGAGAAACCCTGTGCGGGCGATCTCGGCGAGGGGGCTGGGTTGGGTGCGCGTTGGCGCGGTAGTGTCGCTCACGGCGATCTCCACTCATCCTGGATGTTGCCAAGGCCCGGCCGGTGCTCCAACACCGGTTCGGGCCGCTCCCGTCTTTGGGAGCCTCCCAGCCTACGACGCCCCTCGGACACAGCGGCCGGTGTTCGCGCACGACGAAAGCCCCCGACCGGCCCGTGAGGGCCAGCCGGGGGCTGTGTCGTGATGCTGAACTATCGATGGAGCAGTGGTCAGGTTCGAGCGACAGTATGGACCCGCTAACCTGGCGGCATGGGGAAACGACGTCGCTCGAAGCGCAGTCCAGCGCTGCCTTGGTCGATCGCTGGTGTCGCAGTTCTCGCGATCCTCGCGATCGCGTTGACGGTGGCCGCTCTTCGATCCGGCCCGGCCGCGCCCAACGTCGCTGATTTCACGCCCAAACCCATGCCGACCCAAACGCAGCTTCCTCGCGCTGCGTTCCTTGGGGACTCGTACATCGAAGGCTATGGCGCAACCGCGAACACGATTCCGGCGCAGGTCTCGAAGGCCATGAACTGGCAGATGTTCGCGATGGGTCAATCGGGAACCGGCTACCTTGCTGACGGTGGAGGCGGCGCCAGGGCGCCATATCCGGGCCGCTCGAGCGGTGTGCCAGCGAAGAGTTCCGTGGTGATGATCTCCGGCGGACTCAACGACGTGAAGCTCTACCCGCAGAATCCCGGGGCATTCCGCGCAGCCGTGCGAGAGACGATCGGGAATGCGAAGACCGCGGCACCGGACGCCAAGGTCGTCGTCGTCGGGATCTACTGGCCGTACCCGGACGTGACCAGCGACGTCGAAGAGATGAACACCATCATCCTTGAATCCGCACGTGATCTTGGGGCGATGACGATTGACCCCCTTGGCGAGTCGTGGATGAGCACGATGGCCGCAGACGGCCTTCTCCAAGACGACAAGTACCACCCGAACCAGGCGGGCTACGACTACCTCGCAACCCGCCTGGTCAGCGCCATTCAGGCTCTCGGGATCTGACCGCGACTACAGCGTTTAGCTGGCGCACCCCGTGGAAGTCACCGCGATCGCCCAGCGCTCAAGGGGCCCCGTCACACGCACGCAACGTGCGCATGACATGATTCGTCTATGCAGCCGGACACTCTGATGCGAGCCTCGCTGGTCGTCGTGGCTGCTGCGATCTTAGTGACGCTCCTTGCAGGCCCCGGAACGGTCATCACGACAGTCGCGATGTGCGCCATGCTCGTATTCGTTCTGGTTGCGATCGGAGCGGCGTTGGTAGAGCGTCTCTCTCAGTTCAGAACGAACAAGAGTGCACGTGATGACGAGGTCTAAGCCCCGCGCGGCATACCGCAGTATCGCGGGAGCGGCGATCATCTTCGCCTTCGGCTACGCGTTCATCCCGTCTTTGCTTCAGGTCACCCTCGGTAGCAGGCCAGTAGCGCAGCTCGGCGAGACCTTCGCTCAGACCTCTCTCAGCGCAACCTCGCAAGCCATCCTGCAAGCACTCGTCGTGGTCACCACGGCGGCCGCGTTTGTTCATGATGCGCTTCGAAGGACGTTGAGGTTCCCCCGGTGGCTCTGGCTCTATCTAGCTCCCTGCGCTGCCGTTACAGTGTCGAGCTACATTGCGTCCCACACCGTCGGCGTAGCGGTGATCATCTACGCACTGATCGGCGTCCTGATCGCAAGCTACGACGATCCGATTCGGCTCATCCGACTTATCGGACGCCTCACCGTCGTCATTGCTGTCGTCTCGATAGCCATGGGCATTCTTCTGCCGTCAGTCGCCTTGATGAGCCAAGCCGGCGTACCGGATGCCAAGGCGTTTATCGGCGACACTCTCCTTGTCGGGCCGACCTACCACCCGAACAATCTCGGACAGACACTAGCTCTCGGACTCCCCACGGTACTTCTCCTGGAGAAGCCGAGGTCACGCGCAATCAGCGTGGTCATCGTCCTCTTCGGACTGCTCTGGACCGGATCACGTACCGGCCTCACAGCTGGAATTCTCGGACTCCTGGTCGCCGGAATCTGGTACGTGTTGACGCATCGCGCCGACTTCCTCGCCAGAGTCCTTCTGATTGGCATCTACGTTGCTGTGGTTCCAATCACGTTCCTCATCGTGCTTCTCAACAACGATCCTGCTGCCTATTCCGGGCGCGGATACATCTGGTCGCGGTCCCTTGAGTTCGCGCACGGAAGTCCGATCCTCGGCTTCGGCGTTGACGTCTACTACCGAATATCCGAAAGCCAATCCAACTTTGGCGCGCTCGCTTACCACGGTCACAATATGGCCGTGAACACCTTGCTACTGGCGGGAGGCGTCGGGCTAGCTGCCCTCGTCGTCCTGTGGCTCGTCATGCTCCGCCACTCCTGGCGACTGGGCCGTCTTGGATATTGGGCGCTGACGCCCTGGCCCGTTACTTTCGTTGTTCTCGGCTGGCTTGAGTCTCCCACCAACTTCTACTCGTTCTCCTACATCTCCTGGGTGGCATGGCCGATGCTCGCGCTCTCCCTGTCCAGCCTTCGGAAACTGGAGAGCGCGAGCATCGCCGCATCAACGACGATGGTGCCGACGATGGCCGGTAGCTAGAGTCCGCACCGCTTCGCGAACGCGACAAGATCTGCGGGAGGGAAGGCTCCCGCATTCAGATGCCCGCTCGTGTTGTGCGTCACCAGCCCCGCTTCGGCGGCAACCGATCCGATCTTCGTCCGGAACGCATCGACGTTGGCCGACTTCGCGACACTCGCGTCAGAACTCGACGCGTAGAAGCGGTAGCGCCGACCACCGAATGCTGATGCCGAGATCTGCATCGGATCGTTCGCCGCCGGAATGCCGCCGACGGCAGAGATGCCGTACGCAGCGTTGATCGCGGACGTATAGCCTCCGGAGTTGCCGGTGTAAGCCCAGACGAGGTCCAGCACCGCGTCACTCACTGCGACACCCGCGATGTTCGGGACGGTGCCACGGGCTGCCGCGATCATCGACGCCAGACCACCCATGGAGCCACCGACGAGCAGCGTCTTGGAGACAGGACGGATCCCGTTGATCAGCGTGTGCAGATTCGCGATATCTGTCTGCGCCTGGTCGTTACCCCAGTTCGCGTCGTGCATGCGAGATGCCGCGACCATCCACCCCTCCTGCACAGCCGCGTGCACCCACGGGTAGACATTGACGCCATGTGCGATCTGCTCCGTCTGCGTGTACGGGTGCGACCAGATGAGGAGTGGAGCAGCCCCGGTTCCGGGAGGCATCCAGTAACGGACGGGCTGGCCCGCCGAGTCAACGGTATCCACGAAGTCGACGCCGTTGCGTTGCGCCCCAGTGGTTGCAATCCCCCACTTCTTCGCGAGCGCTGCCGTGACGGCGGCGACTCGAGCCGGCGTGATGGGCGAGGTCGAAACGATGAGGTCGCCGTAGTCGAATGTGACTCCGGCGGGCAGAGCAACTCCGAGGCCCGAGCCGATGAAGAGGTTTCCGAGCACGCCGCTGCCCTGTTGCTGAGTTCCCGACGTCGATCCGACGAGATAGCCGTCGACGTAGATCCGCCATCCAGCAGTCGTCATCGTCGCGACCACGACGTGCACGGCTCCGTCGGTGAGTTCCGGCCCCTGGACGTTCCCCGCCGTTCCGGCGTTGACGTAGAGGGCCTGGCCCTGCTGCGCGAGTTGGAGGTTCGCTCCAGACGCGCCGAAAACCAGATGGTTGGAAGCCGTCGCCGCGGACGCCGTGATCCGGATGACGAAGACGAAACTCAGCGGCTGAGGATGCCCGCCGGACGGAGCCGTGTCGTTGATCGACGTGACGTTGCGCAGGTAGGAGGACGTCGCGCAGCGCACCATCTTGTGAGGCCGACCCTCAGCATCGGTGATCGCGGCTGCGAGGACCGTAGGCTTTGCCGCCGGGGTGAGATTGAAGGTGACTCCGCCCCAGCGAGCCGCCCATGTTGAGATGCTCGCTCCGTTCGACCCGGGAACATCGTCGGGGTCGAAGTGCGCGAGCACACCACCCATATCGCGCTCAGGGATGAACTCGTCGAGACGATAGCCGGACCCGCGGTAGTCAGTCATGTAGCCCATTGCTCAGACCTCCTCGAACGTGATGTCAGCGATTTCGGCGGCGGGTACGGCGGTCACCTGCGCGAGCGTCCTATCGAGCGTGATCACGACGATCGTGGACGGCGGGAGGGTGTGACCATCCGAGGTGCGCACTGCCACAAAGGCGGCGGATAGTTCAGCAGCCCCCAGTCGCGTCGGCAGGTTCGCATCCGGCACCCTGGAGTCTGAATCCAGCGGGGCAACGCCGGACGCAGCACCCTTCTGCGTGGAAGGGATAGCCGCGTCGACGGCGTCGCTCAGGGTTTCAAGAGCGGCATTGATCTTGCCGTCCCAGGGGATTTCGCCGCGAGCCGGCAGGTTAAGTGTCGGCATCCTGAAACCCCTTAGCTGACAGTGATGGACTTGGGCGTGCCCGCGGCGGAGCCGGGGTAGGTGGCGCTGATGTTCACCGGTCCCGCCGCGATGCCGATCACGCGGCCGTGCGGCGTTACGACAGCCTTAGTCTCGTCGCTCGAGACCCAGTTGGCGCCGACGGTGATGTCGTTGCCTTCGTAGGTAGCCTTGAGCTGAATCGACGCGCCGACGGTGACCGTGGATCCGCCGGCGATCGTCACGGCCGTCGCAACGGCAGAAGGGACGATGCGGTTGACGCCGACGCCGCCCTTTTGGCGGAAGTTGATCGAGTAGTAGCGGTTCTTGTTGCCGCGCTGCTCGTTGTTGGCGTCGGTGATGACGTGGTAGTCGTTGAACACCTGGCCGGCGGCCCACGCAGTAGAGGCGGGGTAGCCGTCGCGCTGGGCGAGGACCAGCTCAGTGTGCGGTGTGCTCACGAGCTGGCGAACGACGCGTGCCTTGGACGTGAGGTCCGTCGGCAATGGCGGGAAGAACGAGATGCTACCGCCGAAGTTCTCGTAGCCGCGCGTCGAGGTCGTCGACGAGTCGGTGAGAACGCGGTCCTCGTCGGTGTCGGACGAGTCGATCTTGAAGTCGTAGCCGTCCCACTTGGTGTCGTCGGAGGCATTGGTCAGCGTGTCGAGTTCGGCCTTCGTGGGCTTGTAGACGTCAGCGACAGCGGACTTCACTCCGATGAAGAGTCCAGTGTTCTTATTGGACGAGATTTTCGTAGCGGGCATCGTCTAGCTCCTTACGCGGCCAGGTTACGGGGGCCGAGCGCGGCCTTCTTGATGAAGGACTGCATGATCTTCTGCTTCTTGCCGTCCGCGTGAACGTTCTGCGGGTGATCGGTGTGCACGTAGTACGTGTAGATCTCCTGGCCCACGGCGAAGGCAGTCGAGGAGTCATAGCCGACGCGGTGGACGATGATGTAGGGAACATCCGCCTTGAACGTCAGGTTCTTCCAGAGGTTGAAGACACTGTCGGTGGCCGCGGGGTTCGCGTCGCGGTACCCAGAGATCTCAGCGTCGAAGTTCAGCTCGCCGAGATCGACGGAGTTACCCGGGTCGCAGAGAGTCTTGTCTTCCTCTTCGGTAGAGTCCGTCATGTTCAGCGTAAAGCTGTCCGCAGCGATCGCGCACGTCACGTTGCCGCCGGCGCCTGCGTTGGCGTGAGCGGGCGTGGTGACGGCGGCGTAGTAGTTGATGTTCGCCGCGGTCAGCGCATCCCAGTCGACGAGGCCCGTGGGCAGAACCGCCTTGGGAGAGCCGAGCACCTCGTAGGCGCCGATCAAAACCACCGTGTCGGTTTCGTTGATGATTTTGTCGACCATGTCTACTTCTCCTCAGCCTTCGCGGCCTTGCGGGTCTGGGAGGCGACCTGCGCGACGGCCTCCTTGGGGATGGGCGTGTAGGCGAGGGGCTTCGCGTCAGGCGCGACTTCCTCGAGTTCGGGAACGAAGTCGGCGACGCGGGGGCTCAACTGCTGAAGCAGGCCAGTTCGCTTGTGGCGATAGCTCTTCAGGTCCGTCATACCTTCAATGGTAGAGGCGAATTAGTCCACTAAAACGAAGCGGGAAGGCTTAAGCGGGTGCTACCCAGTCGACGTTAACTGTGGATTCAAGAAAAATCCCGGCGATGAACTGCGATGGGGTCTTGCCCGTCGCGGGGCGATTCGTTCCGTAGCCCCCCTTGGCCTCGAACGGGTCGGCAGTTGCGCTGGGTGCCCAGTCGACGAGCAGGTCGAACAGGGCTGCCGCAACAGCCGCAGCAGAGTCGGCATCACCCGCGATACACGCGGCGTTGAGGGGGAGTGTGTGGGGCTGGCCCTTCTCGGGGTTAGCAAGCATGCGATCGCTCATCACGCGCACCGGGGCGCCGAAGTCGAGGACGATGTACGGCTTGACCTTGCCGTCCGGGCCGATGGGGACTGTCTGGTCATCGGGCAGAGCCGACTCCCACACGCGACCACCGACCAGCGTCTTCACGCGCGCCAGCGTTGCGCGCCGTTCTGCGAGTCCGTTCGCAGCCATCAGTGAACCTCCAGACCCATCGCTTGCAGACGCTCACGGAGGCGCTCGCGCCCCTTGACGTAGGACTGCTGGAGAGCGGACATCGCGCGGATCTTGGTGGTTCCGTACTCCTGCGCCAGATAATACGGTTCAACGTTATTCACCCAGCCCCAGGTGAGTACCACGGCGCCATCGATGTCGGATTCCAAGGCGGCCTTGATGTCCCGAGCCATAGAGCCGGTGTCGACACGGCCTGCGATACCCTGACCAGCGGCTTCGCGGAGGTCACCGGTTGCCGTGCGCGCGGCGATGAGGATCGAGTACATCTCGTCGACCACTTCACGCGCAATGTCGTCGAGAACCTGGCGTGCGTCGACTTCGATCTGGTCGATGATGGCGTGGATCTCGTGCTCGAGATCCTTGATGTCGAAGCCCTGCCACTGGATACCGATCACGGTGCATCCTCGGTGACGGGCTTCTGCTCGGTCATCGTCTCGATGGTGCGAAGCGGGGCGTGCGAGGAGTTGACGGCGGAGATGACCTGATAGCTGAGCGCGGAAAGCGCGGGATCCTTGCCGCCGCGGTAGCGCACGACGAGACCCTGCGTGATAGCGGGGTCATTCTCGCGCAACTCCATCTGGAAGCGGAAGCGCCGGCGCGCCGTCCAGCCGTTGCTGTCGTTAGTCTCGAGCGGCATGCGGATGTGCTGTGCGCGAGCGGCTCGCCAGTCAATGATCACCTGATCCGGCGTTCCGCCCGTGACTTCATCTGTCACCGGGTCGTAGGTTCCGGGCGTCCCCGGCTTGATGACGCACAGCTCGCCGTCCATGAACTCCTGGGCGACCTGGAAGATCGAGGCCGCCCAGTCCTTTTGGATAGGCTTCATGGGCATGATGCCAGTTTAGTGGGCTAATCGATGGGGGCTACGGGGTGGACGTCAGCCAGGCTGCCGATGAACGCTGCGCTGCGCCCGCGGAAGATCGCACTGTTGTAAGGCTTGCGTGGCACGATCAGAAGGATGTCAACCTCGCCCCACGTTATGCCGCGGTGGAGGGCACGATCTCCCGCGTGGAAGTGCGACTGCCGCGCACGCTCAGCAGCGATCGGGCGGAGCGCGCGCGCCTGGCGAGTGGTGCGGATCCTAGGCACCTTGCTCCCGTCCTTCCGAACTGGTCACCTTGAGAAGTGGCGCATCGCCGCCGTAGTTGCCGAGGTGACGCAGACCCAGCGGGTTCCGCATACCGCCCGGGTGGTGATGGTTCGCGGCTGTCTGCTGCTGGATCTGGAAGTCGATCGGCAGCCCGGTCCGGGCCGCGAGGTACTCACCGATCGCGAGCCCCAGGAGCGCGAGGCCACGCTTGCCGACCGCCTTGCGCAGACGCCCGTAGCGCTCGTCGGCGAGGATTAGCCGCACGTCGACATCGCGGTACTCCTGGCGGGTGACGGCTGTTCCGACGAGGTACGGCGGCTCGAACGCTTCCGCGATCGGCTTGCACGCCTCATCGAGCAGGAACATCTGACGCGGGCTCAGAGCGCTCACTCCGAGGCCCCCGCTCGGAGTGCCAATCGTTCCCACATCGGCATGTCGGCATCGTCCAGCGCCTCGGAGAACTCCATCAGCCCTGGAACGCCTGCGTGAGTCCCGAACGGATGCCACCCGCGCGGCGGTCCACTCGGCTGGGGTCCCGTGCAACTTGGGGTCGCCAGGCAGTGCTCGAACGCGTCTCCGCCGCAGTGGGGACATGGATCGGTCAGTTGAGCGGTCGTCTTGCTCATGCCGCCACCGCCTGATGGGCGCACCGCTCGCCCTCGAGCCAGTTCTCGAAGCACTCCTCACGGACACGCCATGTGCCGTTGACGCCGGTGTGCATGCCGTGGAGCTTGCCAGCTTTCAGCGCACGCATGAGCGTGTACCGCGAAAGGCCGGACCTTCTCTCCATCTCCGACATCTTCAAGATCACAGTTCCTCCTCCTGGATTAGTGGACTAATTCACTATACGCCGACAGATGCCCAGTTTGCTACTCTTTCGCAATGGCTTGGTATCAGAAGTCGCCCAGCGGCAAGTACCGCGGGCTCTACCGCGGGCCCGACGGCAAGACTCGCTCAGCAGGAACCTACCCGTACTGGGAACAGGCGCTTGCGAAGGCGATCGATGCCGAGGAGGCGGCGAACAAGCCGGGATGGCGCGACCCGAAGGCGGGCGGCCGCGCGTGGGGAGACTGGCTCGACGAGTGGTGGCCGAAGCGCAATGTGGCCCCGGGGACACTGCGCCGGGACATGTCACAGGTCAACAACCACATCCGCAAGAAGTGGGAGAAGGTGCCGCTCGCCAACATCACTCGCTACGAAGTGAAGGCATGGGCCGCCGAGCTTGGCGCGTCGGGTCTCTCGGAGTCGAGCGTCTACCGAATCGTCAGCATCTTCGCCGCCTCCCTGTCGGCGGCCGTGGATGCGGAGATTCTGTCCACTAACCCCGCCTACCGGCTTAAGCTGCCGAATGGCGAGAAGGACATCGTTCGGTACTTCACCCGCGCTCAGGTCGACCGCTTCGTCGACAACACCGAAGCTGAGCGGGACAAGGCGCTCATCTCCCTGCTCGCTGGCACTGGCCTGCGGTGGGGGGAGGCCGTGGGGCTTATGCCACACCGTTACAACCCTGTACGTCGGATCATTCGAGTAGCGGAGGTGTGGGACACGCGCACGAAGCAGATGCGCCCGTACCCGAAGTCTCGAGCCATCCGGGACGTTCCCGTCCCCGCGTGGGTGGCGGAGCGACTGGATCCATTCGCCGAGAACGCTCGGGACCGAATCTTCCCCGTGCAGCTCTCACTGTGGCGAAAGACCGTCTGGGCGCCGCTCGACACCGGTGGTCGAGTGCACGACCTTCGCCACTCCTACGCCTCCTGGTTGCTCCAGTCGGGGATGGCCATCTCAAAGGTCTCGCTGCTCCTGGGCCACTCATCGATCGCGGTCACCGAGCGCTACGCGCACCACGGAGATCTGGACTTCGGCGACGTGCTCAAGGCGCTCGAGTGAGTAGCGAATGTGTAGCCGCACCCCTCCACAAGATGCCACTAACCGCACCCCGCTCGAACGCCAAAACCGCGAAAAGACGCGCAACATGCGACCTCGCGCACAGTTCGCAACAAGCCAGTTTGCCCCCTTTTCTCAGTTGGTGAGAGCGCACGACTCATAATCGTGAGGTCGCGGGTTCAAGCCCCGCTCCCGCTACCAAAAACCCAGATCAGCCCCGGACAGTCCGGGGCTGTTTTGCGTTTTGGGCGGTGGGGCTCGTACGCCGCCCCGAGGCACGGTTCGCAGCACGCGACGAGTGCATGTCCGAGCCCGGCGATAACATGAACCGTTCCCACCCGGCCCGTAGACGGAGCCTCTCATGCTCGGAAAACTCCTCGTCCGCTATCTCTGGACGTACAAATGGTGGCTGCTGGGCGTGCTCGTCTTCCAGTTCGCCTCGGCGATGGCTTCTCTCTACCTGCCGCGCCTGAACGCCGACATCATCGACAAGGGTGTCGCCGCGGGCGACACCGGCTACGTCTGGTCGCGGGGCGGCTTCATGCTGCTCATCGCGCTGGGGCAGATCGTCGCCTCGGTCATCGCGACGTTCTTCGCCGCGCGCGCCGCGATGAGCGCCGGACGCGACATCCGCCGCGACGTCTACGACAAGGTCAGCGGCTTCTCCGAGCGTGAAGTCTCGTCGTTCGGGGCGGGAACGCTCATCACTCGCAACACCAACGACGTCCAGCAGGTGCAGATGCTCGCGATGATGGGCGCCACCATGCTCGTCACCGCGCCGCTGCTGGCCATCGGCGGCGTCATCATGGCCGTCCAGCAGGATGCCGCGCTCAGCTGGCTCATCGCCGTCGCGGTGCCGACGCTGCTCGTGATCGCCGGTTTCATCATCAGCCGCATGGTGCCGTTGTTCCGCGAGTATCAGGGCAAGCTCGACGGCGTCAACCGCGTCATGCGCGAGCAGCTCACCGGCGTGCGCGTCGTCCGCGCGTTCGTGCGTGAACGCATCGAAGAGGCCCGGTTCCGCGTCGCGAACACCGACATCATGGTCGTCGGACGCAAGGTCGGCTCGCTGTTCGTGCTCATGTTCCCGCTGGCGATGCTGGTGCTCAACCTCACCGTCGTCGGCGTCATCTGGTTCGGCGGCATCCAGGTGGATGCCGGTGACGTGCAGATCGGCACCCTCTTCGCCTTCATGCAGTACGTCGGTCAGATCCTCATGGGCGTGCTCATGGCGACGTTCATGACGATCATGATCCCGCGCGCCGCGGTCTCCGCAGATCGCATCGGAGAGGTGCTCGACTCGACCGATGCGCTGCACCGCCCGGCGCGACCGGTCACGCAGTTCCCCGACCTCGGCGCCGTCGAGTTCGACGACGTCACCTTCAGCTACCCCGGCGCCGAGGCGCCCGTCCTCGAGAACATCTCGTTCCGCGCCGCCCCCGGCCAGACCGTCGCCATCGTCGGATCGACCGGTTCGGGCAAGACGACGCTCGTCTCCCTCATCCCGCGACTGTTCGACGTGACCGGCGGCACCGTGCGCGTCGGCGGCGTCGACGTGCGCGAGGCCGACCTCGACGAGATGTGGCGGGGTATCGGCTACGTCCCGCAGCGCGCGTTCCTGTTCACGGGCACGGTCGCCAGCAACCTCCGCTTCGGACGCGAGGACGCGACCGACGACGAGCTGTGGCAGGCGCTCGAGATCGCCCAGGGGCGCGATTTCGTCGCCGAGATGGACGGCGGCCTCGATGCGCGCATCGCGCAGGGCGGCACCAACGTCTCGGGTGGTCAGCGCCAGCGCCTGTCGATCGCTCGCGCCATCGTGCACCGCCCGCACGTGCTCGTGTTCGACGACTCGTTCTCGGCGCTCGACGTCACGACCGATGCCCGGCTACGCCAAGCTCTCTGGCGCGCGTTTCCCGAGGTGACCAAGATCGTCGTCGCCCAGCGCATCTCAACCATCGCGGATGCCGACGTCATCGTCGTCCTCGACGACGGGCGCATGGTCGGCATCGGCACGCACGAGGAGCTTCTCGCCGCAAACGACACGTACCGAGAAATCGTCGAATCGCAGTTGGGAGTCGACGCATGAGCGCGCCGAACACCGCCGCCCTCTCCGAAGAGGAGCGCGAAGAACTCGAGCTTGCCGAACAGGCGCGGCTCAACTCCGGATCCTGGGATTCCGTTGCCCCCGGCAAGGCCGCCAACTTCGGTCGCAGCTTCGTGCGGATGATCGGCCTGCTCGCCCCGTACAAGTGGGCATTCGGGTTCGTCTCGGTGCTCGGCGCGGTCGGCGTCGTCCTCGCCGTGATCGCGCCGAAGGTTCTCGGTGAAGCCACCAACATCCTCTTCGAGGGCGTCGTCTCGGCATCCCTCGCTGCGCAGTTCCCCGCGGGCGCGAGTCAGGCCCAGGTCGTCGACGCCCTGCGCTCCGCGGGGCAGAACGACATCGCCAACATCGTCTCCGCGATGCACGACTTCCAGGTCGGCGCCGGCGTCGACTTCGAGCGTCTGAAGTCGGTGCTCGTCGCTGTTCTCGCGATCTACGTCGTATCGGCCGTGCTCACCTGGCTGCAGGGCTACGTCATCAACGTGATCATGGTGCGCACCATGTGGCGGCTCCGTGAGTCGGTCGAGGCGAAGATCAACCGTCTGCCGCTGTCGTACTTCGACCGGGTGCAGCGCGGCGAGCTCATCTCGCGCGTGACGAACGACATCGACAACATCACCCAGACCATGCAGCAGTCGCTGTCCACTGCCGTCACCAATGTGCTGACGGTCGTCGGTGTGCTCATCATGATGTTCTCGATCTCGTGGCAACTCGCGATCGTCGCCCTCATCGCGCTGCCGCTGATGGGCGTCATCTTCGGAGTCATCGGCCCGAAGTCGCAGAAGGCCTTCGCGACGCAATGGCGCAAGGTCGGCCGGCTCAACGCACGCGTCGAGGAGTCGTTCTCCGGTCACGCGCTCGTGCGCGTGTACGGCCGCGAGAAGGATTCGCGAGAGAAGTTCGAGCAGGAGAACGAAGAGCTCTACCAGGCCGCGTTCAAAGCCCAGTTCCTGTCGGGCCTGATGATGCCGGCGATGATGTTCATCGGAAATCTCTCCTACGTCGGCATCGCCGTGCTCGGCGGTCTGATGGTGGCCTCCGGCCAGCTGCGGCTCGGCGACGTGCAGGCCTTCATCCAGTACTCGCAGCAGTTCACCCAGCCGCTGTCGGAGCTCGGTGGCATGGCCGCCGTCGTGCAGTCCGGAACGGCCTCGGCCGAACGCGTCTTCGAACTCCTCGACCAGGACGAGCAGGAGCCCGATGCCGCCGACGCGCCCGCCCTGCGCGAGGGACGCGGCGTGATCGAGTTCCAGAACGTCGCGTTCTCGTACAGCCCCGACAAGCCCCTCATCCGCGACCTGTCCTTCCGCGTCGAACCGGGCCAGACCGTGGCGATCGTCGGCCCGACCGGAGCCGGTAAGACGACGCTGGTGAACCTGCTGATGCGCTTCTACGAGCTCGACGGGGGCCGCATCCTGCTCGACGGACAGGACATCTCCGAGCTCACCCGCGACGATGTGCGTTCGCGCACCGGCATGGTGCTCCAGGATCCATGGCTGTTCGCCGGAACGATCCGCGAGAACATCCGGTACGGCAACGAGCAGGCCTCCGACCTCGAGATCGTCGAAGCCGCTGTCGCGACCCGGGTCGACCGCTTCGTCCACTCCCTTCCCGACGGGTACAACACCGTGCTCGACGAGGATGCCGCCAACGTCTCGGCGGGGGAGAAGCAGCTCATCACGATCGCGCGTGCGTTCGTCGCCGAGCCGAGCGTGCTCATCCTCGACGAGGCGACGAGCTCGGTCGACACCCGCACCGAGCTGCTGCTGCAGCACGCGATGTCGGCGTTGCGCGAAGGACGCACGTCCTTCGTCATCGCGCACCGCTTGTCGACGATTCGCGACGCCGACCTCATCCTCGTGATGGAGCACGGCGACATCGTCGAGAAGGGCAGCCACGACGAGTTGATCGCCGCGGAAGGCGCCTACTGGCGTCTTTACCGCTCGCAGTTCGAGCAGGCCGCCGCCGGCGCCGACGACCCGACCCCCGAGGCCGGCGGCGGGACCGACGCGTGAGCGGCGGTGCGCCCGCGACGCCCGCCCGGCGCCGCGACATCCGCTTCGTGTTGGCTTGCATCGGGGTCGGGCTTGCTGCCGGACTGCTGTCGGGGCTGTTCGGCGTCGGCGGCGGCACGGTCATCGTGCCGATGCTGGTACTCCTGCTGCGCTTCGACCAACGGCTGGCCGCGGGCACGTCGCTCGCGGCCATCGTGCCCACGGCATCCGTCGGTGTCGTCTCCTACGCCGTTCACGGGTCCGTCGCGTGGATCCCGGCGCTCATTCTCGCCGCCGGCGCCGTCGTCGGCGCGCAGATCGGCTCCTGGCTGCTCGCACGCACCCCGCAGAACGCGCTGCGCTGGGGGTTCGTGGGCTTCCTCGTCATCGTGATCGTGATGCTGTTCATCGTCGTCCCCTCGCGCGATGCCGCACTCGAGCTCACGGTCGCATCCGGCATCGGCTTGGCGGTGCTGGGGCTGTTCACGGGCGTGATGGCGGGGTTGCTGGGTGTCGGCGGCGGGGTGATCGTCGTGCCCGCCCTCATCTTCCTCTTCGGTACGAGCGACCTCATCGCGAAGGGAACCTCGCTGCTCATGATGATCCCGACCGCCATCTCGGGCACCGTGGGCAACGTCAAGCGCCGCAACGTCGACCTGGTCGCCGCCGCGCTCGTCGGCGTCGCCGCCTGCACGACGACGGCCCTCGGCGCCTGGATCGCCACGCTGCTGTCGCCCCTGGTCGCCAACATCCTCTTCGCGTGCTTCCTCACCTTCATCGCCGCGCAGATGGCGGTGCGGGCCCTTCGCGCGCGCCGCGCGCGCTGACGCGTTCATCCGTCCCGAACCGACGCCACGGCGGGTTTGATGCGGCGCCTGCGGACGGACGAGCGGGCAGCGCCGTCGATAGGATCGAGTGGTGTCAGTGAATCCTGAGCTGGTGGGTCGTGTCTTCCCGCCGACCGCTTCCTATCTCGTGGGCCGCGAAAAGGTGCGCGAATTCGCGCGGGCCGTCTTCGCCGACGCCCCCCAGCACCTCGACCCAGCCGCCGCTCAGGCGCTGGGTTACCGCGACGTAGTCGCACCGCCCACCTTCGCGATGGTCGTCCAAGACCTCACGATGCAGCAGCTGCTGGCCGTCGAGGACTCCGGCATCGCTCTGGAACGTACCGTGCACGCCGAGCAGCGCTTCCACTACAGCCGTCCCATCGTCGCCGGAGACGAGCTCACCGCGCAGCTCAGCATCACCGGCATCCGCCCGTTCGGCGCCGGAGCGATGGTGACCAGCGAGGCGGAGATCACCGACGCCGACGGCGCCCACGTCGTCACCGCGACATCCGTTCTGCTCATCGGAGGCGAGGTCTCATGACATCCGCAACCCTGGAGGTCGGCACCGTCGTCGCCGAGCGCACCGTGCACCTGACCCGCGAGTCGCTGGTGCGCTACGCGGGCGCCTCGGGTGACTTCAACCCCATTCACTATCGCGACGACGTCGCCGAACGCGTCGGTCTGCCCGGGGTCCTCGCGCACGGCATGCTCACGATGGGCCTCGCCGTCGAGACCATCGTCGAGTGGCTCGGCGACGCCGGACGCATCGTCGACTACGGCGTGCGCTTCACGCGTCCCGTCGTGGTGGATGCCGAGGATGGTGCCGACCTCTTCGTCTCGGCCAAAGTCGGCGCCCTCGACGACGAGGCCGCCCGCATCGACCTCACCGTCACGTTCGGCGACACGACCGTGCTCGGCAAGGCGCAGGTGCGCGTGCGCCACCAGTCCTGATGGCCGAGATCACGCCGGTCCCGCTCGCCGACCTGACGACCCTGCGTGTCGGCGGCACGCCCCTGCGCATGGTCGAGGCCCGCACCCGCGACGAGCTCATCTCGGCGCTGCAGGAGGCGTGGTCGCAGGGGGAGCCGTGGCTCGTGCTCGGCGGCGGCTCGAACCTGCTCGCCGGTGACGAGCCCTTCGACGGCACCGTCGTGCTGGTGCGCACCTCCGGCATCCAGCGTGTCGAGGGCGCTCGGGAGGGTCACGTCCGCCTGCGCGTCGAAGCCGGTCACAACTGGGACGCCCTCGTCGAGTACACGGTCGCGGCCGGGCTGGCCGGCATCGAGGCCATGAGCGGCATCCCCGGCTCAGCCGGCGCGGCGCCCATTCAGAACGTCGGCGCGTACGGGCAGGAGATCGTCGAGACGCTCGTCGAGGTCGAACTGCTCGACGAGGCCACCGGCGAGGTGGAGACCGTCTCGGCCGACGCGCTCGGCTTGGGCTTTCGCACGTCGGTGCTCAAGCAGCACTACGGTCGGGGCGCCGAGCGCTCCGGCGTCATCGTCTCGATCACCCTCGAACTGCAGGACGTCGGTGCCGGCGACGTTTCCGTGCGCGGCGCTCAGCTGCGTCAGGCGCTGCGCCTGGCTCCGGATGCCGCGGTGTCGCTCCGGTGGATCCGCGAGACGGTGTTGGCGACGCGGGCTGCCAAGGGCATGGTGCTCGACGACGCCGATCCCGACACCCACAGCGCCGGATCCTTCTTCCAGAACGCGATCGTTTCGGCATCCTTCGCGCGCACCCTTCCGCCCGAGTGCCCGCGCTGGCCGATGGCCGTGGAGATCGAACCGGTCACCGTCATCCCCCTGGCCGCCTTCGACGGCGTCGTGCCTCCGCCGGTCTCTGTGCAGCCGGATGTCAAGGTCAGTGCGGCCTGGCTGATCGAGCACTCGGGTCCCGGCAAGGGCTTCCGGCTGCCGCGCTCACGGGCGGGATTGTCGACGAAACACGCGCTTGCTCTCACGAACCGCGGCGGAGCGACGGCCGGCGAGGTCGCGGAACTCGCGCGTTACATCCAGCACCGTGTGCAGTCCGAGTTCGGTCTGCTGCTGCAGCCCGAACCGGTTCTGGTGGGCGTCGAGCTGTAGGGCTCCCGCGCTGCGTCAGCCTTCGTGCGTCTCGACGTCGCCGTGGCGGCGCGGTCCCGGCGCGGCCTCTGCCGGCTCGGGTCGCGGCACTTCCCGCAGGAACGGGACGAGCGGCATGAGCATGCGCACCCAGACGATGCGGGCCGCTGGAAAGACGCCCAGCGCCCACCCCACCGATGCGAGCGCGTCGGTGGGGTAGTGCACGCCGAGGATCGCGACGGAGAACACGACCACGACGACGGCGATCGTGCCGAGCACGATCGCAGGCCGGTGCCAACGTGTGCCCTTCAGCATGAGCACCAGGGCGAGCACCAGCGCGGTGACGAAGGCGACGTGTCCGCTGGGATACGACGGATCGACCGGCATCTGCGCCACCGGGTGCGGCAGCAGGGTCGCGTCCGGACGCGGCCGACCGACCGCGATCTTGACGATGTCGGACGGGATCCAGGTCAGCGCGATCGTGCCGGCGAAGGCGATCGCCAGCGCCATTCGCCCGCTCAATGCCCACACGATGGAGGTGACGATCACGGTGATGACGATCGCCGGCACAGGAGAGAACAGGTCGTACACGAGGGCGGTGACCTGGCCGAGGCCGTTGATGTGCCAGCCGTTCATCGCCCGTGACAGATCCGCGTCGATGGGCGCGGCGCGCAGAGCCAGTCCGGCGCTGATGAGGAACACGATCGTCGCCAGCCCGACGACCAGCTTGGTCGCCGGGTGCTCTGACGGTGCGAGCAGCGCGTTGCGGCGGCGGCGCGATCTGCGCGACGCCACGAGGAGGGAGGATGTCGACGGGCGCATGGAGTCCGATCGTTCTCCGTCCAGCTATGTGCTGTCTGAGTGTGCGGAGGTCGCGGATCAGTCGAGGCCGAACAGCTTCTGCAGGCGCTGGACGCCCTCCAGCAGCTGGTCGTCACCGAGCGCGTAGGACAGGCGCAGGTATCCCGACGGGCCGAACGCCTCGCCGGGAACGACGGCGACCTCGGCCTGGTCGAGGATGAGATCGGCGAGCTCGAGCGAGGTGTCGACCCGCGTGCCGTTCCACTCCCGTCCGAGCAGGCCCGTCACGTCCGGGTAGACGTAGAACGCGCCGAGCGGGTTGGGCACCGTGACCCCCGGGATCTTCGCGAGCTCCGACACGATCAACCGACGCCGACGGTCGAAGGCCTGACGCATGTCCTCGGCTTCGGTCTGCGGTCCGGTGAGCGCGGCCAGTGCGGCGCGCTGCGCGACGTTGTTGACGTTCGAGCTCAGGTGCGACTGGAGGTTGCCGGCGAGCTTGATCGCGTCGGCGGGGCCGACCATCCAGCCCACACGCCAGCCGGTCATCGCATAGGTCTTGGCGACCCCGTTGACGAGGATGGTCTGTCCGGCCAGCTCCGGCACCGCGTCGACGATCGAGACGGCCCGCGCGCCTTCGTAGACGAGGTTCTGATAGATCTCGTCGCTGATCACCCAGATGCCGTGCGCGAGCGCCCACTCGCCGATCGCCTTCGTCTCCTCGGGTGTGTAGACCGAGCCGGTCGGGTTGGAGGGGGAGACGAAGACGAGCACCGTCGTCTTGTCGGTACGGGCGGCCTCGAGCTGGTCCACGGTGACCTTGTAGTCCTGGTCGGCGCCGGCGAAGACCTCGACCGGGATGCCGTCGGCCAGCGCGATCGCCTCGGGATACGTCGTCCAGTACGGCGCGGGCAGGAGCACCTCGTCACCCGGGTTCACGACCGCTTGGAAGGCCTGGTAGACGGCCTGCTTGCCACCGTTGGTCACGATGATCTGCGACGGGGCGACCTCCAGGCCCGAGTCGCGGAGGGTCTTCGCGGCGATCGCCTCGCGCAGCACGGGCAGGCCGGCGGCGGGCGTGTAGCGGTAGTTCGCGGGGTCGTGGAGGGCGTGCGCGGCGGCATCCACGATGAACTGCGGCGTCGCGAAGTCGGGCTCGCCGGCCGCGTAGGAGATGACGGGGCGGCCGGCCGCCTGCAGGGCCTTCGCCTTCGCATCGACCTTGAGGGTCGCGGACTCGGCGATGGCAGACAGCTTGCGGGACAGGGGAGCGCGTTCGGTCACAGGCAAAAGCGTAGTGGTCCCGGCCACCGGCGGCACGGACCTGGCTCGCACGGAACGACGCGGCGCGGGTGCGCTAACGTGACGACGTGACCGGAGATGCCCGTGCCCGCCCGCCTCGCCGTCTCTCCGGTCTCTGGGGGCTGGCGCGCCTGGGTTTGGCCACGCTCTGCGTCGGCACCGCGACGGGCTTGGCGGTGCTGCTGCTCGTCTGGATCGTCCACTCCGTGGAGCACCTGGTGTGGGGAAGCGCCGAGGGGTCGTTCCTCGACGGGCTCGCGCTGCCGTCGCCGTGGTGGCTGCCGATCGTCACCCTGAGCGCGGCCGGCGTGATCGCGGCGATCGGCTGGTATCTGTTGCGCCGGTTCGGCCGACGGATCTCGAGTGTCGAGGAAGGGGTCGCCGGAAAGCGGATGCCGGCGCTGGAGACCGCCGCCGACACGGTGATCCAGGTGACGTCGGTGGCACTCGGTGCGTCGATCGGCAAGGAGGTCGCCCCGCGCGAGCTGTCCGCGATGGCCGGATCGAAGATCGTCGGCTGGTTCCGCATCGATGCGCGCTGGTCGATGATCCTGGTGGCCTCGGCGGCCGGCGCCGGACTCGCCGCCGTCTACAACGTGCCGCTGGCCGGCGCGCTGTTCGCGATCGAGATCCTGCTCGCCCGCTTCAGCGCCGGGGCCGCCGTCGTCGCCCTGTCGATCAGCGCGATCGCGACGTTCGTCGCCCGACCGCTCGTCGCCGACGACTCCCTGTACCACGTCGACGACGTGAGCGTCACGCCGTCGCTGCTCGTCGCCGCTGTGCTCATCGGCCCGCTCATGGGCTGGACGGCGACGAGCTTCTCGGCCGTCACCGCCCGCCTGTCACGACGGCGGCCCACCGGGTGGAAGCTGCTCCTCGTCCTGCCCGTGACGTTCGCCGCGGTCGGCGTTCTCGGTGCGTTCTTCCCCCTCGTCCTCGGCAACGGTCGGGCCCTGGCGACGGCCGGCTTCGACCACGCCCAGCCGGCGCTGCTGCTGATCGCGCTCGCCGTCATGAAGTACGTCGCCACCGCGGTCTCGCTCGGCTCCGGGGCGGTCGGCGGCACGCTGCAGCCTTCGGTCGCGATCGGCGCGGCCCTGGGCGCGGCGGCGGCCGCCGGCTGGGCGCTCATCTGGCCGGGAGCGGACGGTACCGCGCTCGCCGTCGTCGCCGCCGGCGCATTCCTCGCCGCGAACATGCGAGCACCGTTCACGGCCATCGCGCTGATCATCGAGTTCACCGGCACCGGCCTCACGCTGCTGCTGCCGATCTTCCTCGCCGTGGCGGGCTCGCTCGCGGCATCCCGTCTCACGACCGGCGGCGGCCTGCGTCGTTTCGCGCCGATCGACCCGGGTCGCGAGTAGTCCGCGGCTCAGGCCGGCCAGCTCGACAGCATGCGGTCCAGGCCGTCGAGCATGCGGGAGAAGCTGTCGGAGACGTTGGCCGGAAGGGCGAAGCCGCCCCCGTTCTCGAGTGCGCAGAACCCGTGCAGGGCGGCGCGCAGAGCACGTGTGGCGTCGATCAGCTGATCGTCGGCGATGTCATAGCCGCGCAGCGTCGCCGAGACGACCTGCTGCACCTGCGCGGCGGCGAGGGCATGCGCCTCCTCGCGCGCCTCACCGGGCAGCGGTGCGCGCTGGGTGGCCGCATATCGTCCCGGATGCCGCAGTGCGTACCCCCGATAGGCGTGCGCAAGACTCTCCAGCGCCGCCGTCCGGGACACCCCGATGGCCGCGACCCGCAGTTCCTGGGCGAGCTCACGCGTCGCCTCGGTGGCCACAGCGGAACGCAGCACCTCGAGCGAGGCGATGTGCTTGTAGAGGCTCGGCACCTTCACGCCGGCGCGGCCGGCGATCTCGGCGAGGGTGAGGCCGTCGAGCCCGAGCTCGTCGATCGTCTCCAACGCCAGCGTCACCACGGCATCGCGCGTGAGGCCGGCCCTAGGCACCGGCCACCTCGCGACAGAACGCGACCAGGGCGGGACCGACCTGCTCGGGCTGCTCGGCCTGCGGGTAGTGGCCGGCGCCTTCCACGAGCGTCACGCGCGCGCGCAGCTGCTCGCCGATCCACTCCGCTTCTTCCCTCGGATCGCTGAAGTCGGGGTCGGCGGTGCCCATGATGACCAGCGCCGGTGCCGACACCTCGGGGATCCGCCTCTCGGCGAGGCTGTGGTCGGTGCGGGTCGTGCGCGCGAACGCGGCGGTGGCGCCCGGGCGCGACATCGCCGCGCGGACCGCCGCGCGGTGCTCGGCGAAGTCGGCGGGCCGGCGGCCGGGGTAGAGCTGGGGCAGGTAGGCAAGCCAGGCCGCGCGGGCCCACGGCCGGAGCATCAGCAGGCGGAACGTTGCGGCGGCGAACGGGTTGGTCGGCGCGTTGCGGACGAACGGGCCGACCAGACCCAGGCCGCTGACGGCGGCGGGCTCCTCGGCGGCCGCCCAGACGGCCGCACCGGCGGCCATCGAGTTGCCGACGACGACGGCGGGGCCGCTGAGATGCGCGATGAGCGCGAGGATGTCGGTGCCGGCCGCGACGTCGTCGTACGTCGTGAACGTCGCATCCGACTCGCCGTGACCGCGCAGGTCCATGACGGCGACGCGGAACCCGGCCTCACGCAGAGCGGGGACGGTGTAGCGGTAGCTCGCGGCGATCTCGCCCATGCCGGGAACGCACACGACGAGCGGGCCGTCACCGCTCACGCGGTATGCGATGCGACCTTCCGGCCGATCGAGGTGATGGACATCCAGCCGGGCGAAAGCAGCTGACGGGGAGGACATGGTTGTCATAGCCATAAAGCTAATAGCAGTAGCCAACTCTGTCAACGTCCTTCCTGCAGCGCGCGACAGTGGGGGTGGATGCCGCGGCATCCACCCCCACTGCGCGACGCGGACCGTCAGTCGGTCAGGTAGTCGGCGTAGGCCCCGAGCGTCAGGAACGTCGGGAAGTCCTCACCGAGGGCGACATCGCGGAAGATCGCCGCCGCGTCGTCGAACCGGTCGCCGTCCTGGCGCGGCACCTCGGCCAGGACCTGCGCGATGAGACCCTCGATGTACTCGCGCGTGATGCGGGTGCCGTCGTCCGTCGTGCGGTCCTGGTGGATCCACTGCCACACCTGGCTGCGGCTGATCTCGGCGGTCGCGGCATCCTCCATGAGGTTGTCGATCGCGACGGCCCCGAGCCCCCGCAACCACGCCTCGATGTAGCGGATCGCCACTGACACGTTGCCGTACACGCCCGCCGCCGTGACCGGCAGTCCGATGTGCACGTCGATGAGCTGCGAGGCCTGGACGTTCACCTCGGGCCGCTGGCGGTCGATCTGGTTGGGGCGCTCGCCGAGCACGGCGTCGAACTCCGCCTGCGCGACGGGGATCAGGTCGGGGTGGGCCACCCACGTCCCGTCGAAGCCGTCGCCGGCCTCGCGCTTCTTGTCGGCGGCGACCTTCTCGAACGCCTGGGCCGTCACCTCCGGGTCGCGTCGGTTGGGGATGAAGGCGCTCATGCCGCCGATCGCGAAGGCTCCGCGCTTGTGGCACGTCTTCACGAGCAGCTCCGTGTAGGCCCGCATGAACGGCACCGTCATCGTGACCTGGCTGCGGTCGGGCAGCACGAACCGCGCGCCCCGGCCGCGGTAGTTCTTGATCATCGAGAAGATGTAGTCCCAGCGGCCGGCGTTCAGGCCCGCGATGTGATCGCGCAGCTCGAACAGGATCTCCTCCATCTCGAAGGCCGCCGGCAGCGTCTCGATGAGCACCGTGGCACGGATGGTGCCGTGCGGGATGCCGAGGTAGTTCTCACTGAAGGTGAAGACGTCGTCCCAGAGCTTCGCCTCCTCCGCCGACTCGATCTTCGGCAGGTAGAAGTAGGGGCCCACGCCGTTGTCGATCAGACGCTGCGCGTTGTGGAAGAAGTACAGGCCGTAGTCGACGAGCGAACCGGATGCCGCGAGGTCGCGACCGGCGCGGTCGGTGTAGCGGATGTGCTTCTCGACCAGGTGCCAGCCGCGGGGACGCATCACGATCGTGGGGGTCTGCTCGGCGGTGACGCGGTACTCCTTGCCCTCGGGGCTCGTGTACGACAGCTGTCCGCGGATCGCGTCGAACAGCGAGAGCTGACCTTCGATGACGTTGCGCCAGGTGGGGCTCGTGGCATCCTCCTGGTCGGCCAGCCACACCTTCGCGCCCGAGTTGAGCGCGTTGATCGTCATCTTCGGGTCGGTGGGGCCGGTGATCTCGACGCGGCGATCCTCCAGTCCCGGACCTGCCCCGGCGACCTGCCACTCGGCATCCTCGCGGATGTGGGCCGTGTCGGAGCGGAACTGCGGGTCGTGCCCGTTGCCGATCTCGAAACGGCGCCGCATCCGGTCGGCGAGGCGGTCGTGACGCCGGCCGGCGAAGCGGACGTGCAGCTCGGCGAGGAACGCGATGGCCGCGGGGGTGAGGATCTCCTCGTAGCGGTCGCGGATCGGTCCCGTGATGGTGATGGTCGATGCGGGCGCGGTGCCCGTGGCGGTGGGAGTCATGGCCCTGCTCTTTCTGTGTCGGTGGGTCGCGGGGTGGTGCTCAGTGGAACTGTTCGGCCTCAGTGGATCCCACCAGAGCCAGGGTCGCGCTGTCGGGGTTGAGCGCCGTGGAAACGAAGTCGAAGTAGCCGGTGCCCGCCTCGCGCTGGTGCTTGGTGGCGGTGTAGCCGCGCGATTCCGCAGCGAACTCGGCTTCCTGCAGCTCGACGTACGCGCTCATGGCGCGCTCGGCGTAGCCGGAGGCGAGATCGAACATCGAGTAGTTGAGGGCGTGGAAGCCGGCCAGCGTGATGAACTGGAACTTGTAGCCCAGGTCGGCCAGCTCCTGCTGGAAGGTGGCGATCTGCTCGTCGCTGAGGTGACGCTTCCAGTTGAAGCTCGGCGAGCAGTTGTAGGCGAGCATCTTGCCGGGGAACTGCTCGTGGATCGCGCTCGCGAACGCGCGGGCCAGCTCGATGTCGGGCTCTCCGGTCTCCACCCACAGCAGGTCGGCGTACGGCGCGAACGCGAGCCCGCGGCTGATGACCGCCTCCAGGCCCGGGCGCACCCGGTAGAAGCCCTCGCTCGTGCGTTCTCCCGTGGTGAACTCCTGGTCGCGCGGGTCGACGTCGCTGGTGAGCAGGTCGGCCGCCAGCGCGTCGGTGCGGGCGATGATGACGGTCGGCACGCCGGCGACGTCGGCGGCGAGCCGAGCCGCGTTCAGGGTGCGGATGTGCTGCTGCGTGGGCACCAGCACCTTGCCGCCGAGGTGGCCGCACTTCTTCTCGCTGGCCAGCTGGTCCTCCCAGTGGATGCCGGCGGCACCCGACTGGATGAGCGACTGCGCGAGCTCGTACGCGTTGAGGGGGCCGCCGAAGCCCGCCTCGGCATCCGCGACGATGGGGGCCAGCCAGTCCTGCGTGAGGGTGCCTTCCGCGTGCTCGATCTGGTCCTGGCGGATCAGGGCGTTGTTGATGCGGCGGACGACGGCAGGCACGGAGTTGGCCGGGTAGAGGCTCTGGTCGGGGTAGGTCTGTCCGGCGAGGTTGCCGTCGGCGGCGACCTGCCACCCCGAGAGGTAGATGGCCTTCAGGCCCGCACGTACCTGCTGCACGGCCTGGCCGCCGGTGTAGGCGCCGAGCGCGCGGATGTAGTCCTCGGTGTGCAGCAGGTTCCAGAGGTTCTCGGCGCCGCGGCGGGCGAGGGTGTTCTCCTCGCGCACCGACCCGCGCAGGCGGATGACGTCCTCCGCGGTGTAGGTGCGCTGAACGCCGTCCCAGCGCGGGTCGGTGTCCCAGATCTCCTGCAGCTCAGCGGCGGTCTGCGTCTGGTCGCCGGCGCGCAGTGGCGGCTGACCGGGGGTGGCCTGGATCGTCATGGTGCTCTCCTTCATCGGATGCCGGGGCGATGCCGGCGGTGGCTCGTGTCTCCACTTTGGGTGAAGTTCGAGGCCAGGAGTAACCAAATCGGGAGTGAAGATTGATCGAACTTCACGTTCTGTGACACAATCCCGGACATGACGAACATCGATGTTCCGTTGACGGCGACGACCACAGAGCGCGAGGACGAGGCCGATGCGCTCACGATCGGCCGGCGCATCCGTCAGCTGCGCACGGCGCGCGGGATGACCCTCGACGAGCTCGCGGCAGCTGTCGAGCGGGCACCGAGTCAGCTGTCGATGATCGAGACGGGAAAGCGCGAGCCCAAACTCACGCTTCTGCGCGCCATCGCCAAGGCGCTCGGTGCGACGGTCGACCAACTCCTGGAGGCGGAGCCCCTCGATGAGCGCGCCACGCTCGAGATCGCCCTCGAGCGCGCCATGAAGGGACCGACGTTCCGCGCGCTCGGGATCGAGCCGTTCCGCATCGGCAAGACGATCCCCGACGACGCCCTGCGCGCGCTGCTCGCGCTGCAGGGCGAGATCGAAAGGCTCGGTGACGAGCGCTCCGCCACCCCCGAGGAGGCGCGTCGCGCGAACGTCGAGCTGCGTCACCTCATGCGGCGCCAGGACAACTATTTCGCCGAGCTCGAGGAGCACGCGCGCGCCATCCTGCGCGCCGTCGACCACCCGGGTGGCCCGCTCACGCAGCGCACCGCATCGGACATCGCCGCCCATCTGGGCTTCTCCCTGCACTACGTCGCCGACCTGCCGGCCTCGACGCGGTCGGTCGCCGACATCAAGCACGGGCGGCTGTATCTGTCGAGCACGGTGCCCGCGAAGGGCGACTCGCGCACCGCCGTGCTCCAGGCGCTCGCCAGTCGCATCCTCGGGCACGCCGAGCCGCGCTCGTACGCCGAGTTCCTGCGTCAGCGGGTGGAGACGAACTACCTGACCGGGGCTCTCCTGATCCCCGAAGACCACGCGGTGCCGGTCTTGCTGGACGCCAAGTCGCGGCGCGCGCTGTCGATCGAAGATCTCCGCGACGCCTACTCGGTGTCGTACGAGACCGCGGCGCATCGCTTCACCAATCTGGCGACGCGGCATCTCGGCATCCCGGTGCACTTCTTGAAGGTGCACGAGTCGGGCACCATCACGAAGGCCTACGAGAACGACGACGTCAACTTCCCGGCCGACCGGCTGGGCTCGATCGAGGGGCAGTTGTGCTGCCGGCGCTGGACGAGCCGCGCCGTCTTCGACATCCCCGACAAGTTCAATCCGTACTACCAGTACACCGACACCGGCAACGGCACGTTCTGGTGCACGGCCCGGGTGGAGACCTCCAGCGAGGGGGCCCATTCGGTGTCGGTGGGCGTGCGCTTCGACGACACGAAGTGGTTCGTGGGGCGCGAGACGACCAACCGCGGCGTCTCCCGCCACGCGGTCGAGGTGTGCTGCCGTCGTGCTCCCGCCGAACTGGAGTCGCAGTGGCGCGATCAGGCGTGGCCGAATGTGCGCACGCCCCGGACGCTGCTGGCGACCCTGCCGACCGGTGCGTTCCCCGGCGTCGACACGACCGATCTGTACGAGTTCCTCGAGGCGCACGCGCCGCGCGGCTGAGGTGCTCGCTGCGCTGCGCTGTGGTGGGGTGTGGGCCGCTCAGACCACGGCGTTCCAGCGCAGACGCGGGGTGGCGGAATCCACCTCGTCGAGGACGGCCGCGGGCGAGGCGACCGGGAACGTCGTGATCAGTCGCTGGATGCCGCCGTTGATCAGCGCGTAGGCGAGGGCGGAAGGGCCGGATGCCGCGGCGCGCCCCACCGCGATGACGGCTTCCGTGTCCTGCACCGGGCGGCTCGACGGCGCAGGTGCTGCGCTGGGGCGTGTGGCCGCAGGCGCAGCCGGTGTTCCTGTCGTTCTGGCTCTACCGGTTCGAGATCAACGTGCGCTCGTCTGCCGTTCTCGGTCTCATCGGGGTCGGCGGCATCGGCGATATGCTGACGTCCTACACCCAGTACCGGGAGTGGTCCACCGTGGGGATGCTGCTCATCGTGGTGATCGTCGTCACGATGGCGATCGACGCGGCGAGTGGAGCGCTCCGCCGGCGAATCATGGAGGGTCCGCGTGCCCGTTGACGCGCCGACGACGGTGCGCATCGCCGCGATGCGCAACGGCCTGCAGCCCACCGAACGGCGGGTCGCCGACATCATCGTGGCCGAGCCCGACGCGGTCGTGGAGCTCACCGCGCAGCAGCTGGCAGACCGCGCCGGCGTCGCTCGCTCATCGGTCGTGCGGGCGTGCCAGTCGCTGGGCTGCCGGGGCTACCCGCAGCTGCGTGTCGCCTTGGCGGCCGAACTCGGCGCCCAGCCGCCCCGCGACACCGATCACGGCGACGGCCCGCTCGGCGAGCTGCGCGCCGCCCTCGCGCGCACCGCGCAGTCGTTGACCACGGCGGTGAGCCTGATGAGCGCCGACGACGTCTCGTCCGCGGTCGCCGATGTCGCCGGTGCCTCACGCCTGCTGGTCGTCGCCAATGGCCTGTCGGCTCCCGTCGCGAGCGATCTGGCGATGCGCCTGACCGCGGTCGGTCGTCCCGCCGAGGTGATCGCGGATGCCATCGCGCAGCAGATCGCGGCGCGTCAGCTGTCGGCCGCCGACGTGTGCATCGTCGTGAGCGGCTCGGGAGCGAATGCCGCGAGCGTGCGGGCGGCCGAGGCGGCCCGCAGCGCCGGTGCGCGTGTGCTGGCCCTGACCTCCTTCGCGTCCAGCCCGCTGGCCGACCTCGCCGACCGTTCGCTCGTGATCACCCCGACCGGAGTGAGCTTCCGCGAGGAGCTGGCCCACACATCGCGGGTGGCGCACGCCGCCTTTGTGGAGGCGTTCGTGGATGCCGTCGCGAGCGCACTGGGGGAGCGCGCCCGCGTCGTGCGGGCGCACGTGCTCGGCATCCTCTCGGACAACCTCGACGACGGCACCGCCTGACCCGCGCTCGTCGCTCCGTCCGCGAGAAACCGCTCTCGCACCGAGAAACGCCGCGCGCAGCGGTGTCTCGGTGCGTCGGTGGTGTCTCGCGGGCGGGAGGTGTCGCTGGTGGGGGTTGCGCAGAAACCGCACACATGTAAGGTTTCTTGCGCGGCTCCGACACCGCGGAGCGCTTTCGACGAGGAGAGCACCCCATGAAGCACACCCTCGCGGCATCCGCCGCCATCGCTGCACTCGTGATCGGGGGCATCGCCGCCGCGGCGCCCGCCACGGCGGCACCACCGCCAGGCCCGGGGCATCCGGGTCATCCGGGTCATTCCGGCGGCCGAGACGCCCGCGAACTTCTGCGCTACGCGACCGACACGTGGACGTCGATGGCGGCGATGGCCCACCCCGACACCGGGCTGGTCGACGACAACATCGAGGGCGATCTCGATGCGGCATCCGCGTCGGGCTACACGTCGCCGACCAACATCGGTGGGTACCTCTGGTCGACGGTGACGGCCCGCGACCTCGGCATCATCACCCCCGACGATGCCCGACAGCGGCTGACGACGACCATCACCACGCTCGAGCACATGGAGCGAAACCCCGGCAGCGGAATGTTCTACAACTGGTACGCGCCGGCCACGGGAGCGAAGCTCACGATCTTCCCGACATCGGGCGACACGATCCACCCGTTCCTGTCGACGGTCGACAACGGCTGGCTCGCGACCGCCCTCCGCGTCGTGCGCGAGGCGGAGCCGTCCCTGCACGATCGTGCCGACGCGCTGTACCGGTCGATGGACTTCTCCGCGTTCTTCGATCCGGCCGGTGCCTCGGGGCTTCCCGCCGGCACGAACCGGGGCGGGTTCTGGGAGGCGCCTCCCGGCGACGGATGCGCGGTAGCCGCGCCCATGTACAACGGCAGCGGCGAGACGGCCTATTACACCTGCCACCACTACGACACGACCGTCGGTGAGAGCCGCATCGCGACCTACCTCGCGATCTCGGACGGCGCCATTCCCGCGACGGGTCTCTACGGCACCCACCGCACGATGCCGCCTGGCTGCGATTGGGCCTGGCAGGAGCAGCTGCCCACCGGGACGACCCGCACCTACGACGGGGTCGACGTCTACGAGGGCACGTACTCCTACGACGGCATGTCGTTCGTGCCCAGTTGGGGCGGCAGCATGTTCGAGTCGCTCATGCCCGACCTGTTCATCCCGGAGGCGCAGTGGGGTCCGCGCTCCTGGGGACTCAACCACCCCATCACGGTCGAGGTGCAGAAGGAGCACGGCCTGAAAGACGCGAAGTACGGGTATTGGGGCTTCTCCCCGGCGAGCGATCCGTTCGGGGGCTACTCCGAGTACGGCGTGGATCTGGCCGGCATGCGCAGTGACGGCTACACCTCCGACCGCGAGAAGACCGACGTTGACATCGACCGGCCCGGTTGCCACACCGGCACCAACCCTGATCCGACGTTCGGCGACGGCGTCGTCACCCCGCACGCGTCCTTCCTCGCCCTGCCGTACGACCACAAGGGTGTCATGGACAACCTCCGCAAGATCGAGCGGAAACTCGGCGCCTACGGTCCCGGCGGCTTCTACGATGCGGTCGCCGTGAAGAGCGACACCATCGCGAAGCGCTACCTCTCGCTCGACCAGTCGATGATCATGGCAGCGATCGGCAATGCGCTGACCGGTGACTCCCTCAAGGGGTACGTCGTCGACGACGCCATGGAGCGCACCCTGAAGCCGGCGATCGCCCAGCAGGTGTTCGGCTCGTCGTGGGGGCGTCCGCATCACTGAGCCGTAGCGTGGATGCCGGGGAGGAACCTCGTGGCATCAGACAGCGGTGACCGGGTGGCTCCCTCGCGGACGCGGGGGAGCTACCCGAAGGGGCAGGCGCGGCGGCAGCAGATCGTCGACGAGGCGGTGCTCGTGTTCGGCCGCTCGGGGTCGGCGAGTGGTTCGCTGCGCGAGGTGGCCAAGCGCGTCGGGCTGACGCCGGCGGGGCTTCTGCATCACTTCGCCTCGAAGGAGGAGCTGTTCGCCGAGGTGCTCCGCCAGCGCGACGAGCGGGTGCGCGCCGCGGCGGGGGAGCCCGCCGAACACGGCCTCATCGAGCAGGCGGCGAAGGTCGTCGCCTACAACCAGACGACCCGTGGTCTCACCTCCCTCTACTCGACGGTCGTGGCGGAGGCGGCCGATCCCGACCATCCGCTGCACGACGATTTCGCCACCCGATATCGGGAGCGCGCCCAGGCCACGGCAGCGCTCCTGCGCGCGGGTCAGTGCGCCGGCGAGATCGCGCCCGACATCGATCCTGAGGCCGGCGCACGCCTCATCAGCGCCGTGATGGACGGCATCCAGCAGCAGTGGCTGCTCGATGCCACCGTGGACATGACCGCCCTGTTCGACGAGTTCGTTCGCGGCTACCTGCGCGCGGCATCCCCCCGCTGACCCCGCCTGTCCGCCGACCGACCCCGCCGAGCGTACGCCCCGCGAGACACCATCCCTGCACCGAGACCGCGGCTGTGCACCGGTGTCTCGGTGCGCAGACGGTGTCTCGCGAAAAGGCGGACTCGCGGGCGGGCGGTCGGGAGGCGGGCGAGGGTGCTTGACGCAGGTTATGCGCATAAGTAAAGTGAGAGCCGACACCGCAGCGGGTGTCCCGTTCGAGGAGGAACCATGAAACACGTACGACTGGGAGCCATCGCTCTGGTCGCCGTCGGCGCTCTCGCGCTGACGGGATGCGGCCGCGCAGATGACACCGCCAGCGCACCCGACGCCGCGACGACGATCGGCAGCGAGCCGGCCACGGGCACGATCACGATGTGGGCGATGGGCGCGGAGGGCGAGGCCCTGCCCGACTTCGTCAAGACGTTCGAGGACGCCAACCCCGGCGTCACCGTCGAAGTCACGGCGATTCCGTGGGATGCCGCCTACAGCAAGATCCAGACGGCGATCGCCGGTGGCACGACGCCCGACATCGCGATGATGGGCTCGACCTGGATGGCGGACTTCGCCGACGCGTTCCAGACCGTGCCGACCGACCTCGACACGTCGGGATCCTTCCCGGGCGCCGTCGCGTCGACGAAGGTGGGCGATCGGATGACCGGTGCCCCCTGGTACGTGGACACCCGCGTGCTTTACTACCGCACGGACCTCGCCGCGAAGGCCGGCTGGACGAAGGCCCCCACCACGTGGGACGAACTCAGCCAGATGGCCGCCGACATGCAGTCCAAGGCCGGCGCCGAGTACGGCATCCGCCTGCCCGGCGGCAACGACTCGTTCCAGGGCACGCTGTGGATGCCGTGGTCCAACGGTGCTTCGCTCGTCGACGGCGACAAGTGGACGGTCGACACCCCGCAGATGGTCGAGGCCTACGAGTACTACCAGAGCTTCTTCCAGAAGGGCATCGCCAACCCGGCGGCCGACCGCTCCTCGGGTGCTCAGGAGGCCGACTTCGTCGCCGGCAAGACCCCGATGCTGATCGACGGACCGTTCATGATCGGCTCGCTCGAGAAGGTGGGCGGTGCGGACTTCGCGAGTAAGTTCACCACCGCGGTGCTGCCCACGAAGGAGTCGTCGACGTCGTTCAGCGGCGGCGCGAACCTCACGGTGTTCAAGAACTCGAAGAACGCGCACTCCGCGTGGAAGCTCGCCCAGTGGCTCACCGACCCGACCACGCAGGCGCAGTGGTACGAGAAGACCGGTGACCTGCCCGCCGTCCAGGCGGCGTGGAAGGAGCAGGCCCTCGCCTCGCAGCCCACGCTCGCAGCCTTCGGCACGCAGCTGGAGACCGCGAAGTCGGTTCCCGCCACCACCACGTGGGTGCAGGTCGCCGCCGCGGGCGACGCGGTGCTCGAGAAGGTGCGTTTGGGCACCCAGAGCCCTGCAGACGCCATGAAGGAGCTGCAGAGCAAGGCCGACGCCCTCGGAATGGGCTGATCGAGATGACGCAGGCATCACTGGCCGCGACCGGAGCGGCCGCCGCCGTCACCGGTCGCGGCCGTGGTCGCCGGCCGGGGTCGTCCCGTCGCCGGCGCCAGGGATGGATCGCGTGGGGGTTCGCGCTCCCGTTCGTCATCGTGTTCGCGGTGTTCATGATCGTGCCGATCGTGGGCTCGTTCGCGATGTCGTTCACCGACTTCCGCGCGCAGGACATCCGCTCCCCGTTCTCGGTGGACGTCGTGGGCCTCGACCAGTACGTCAAGGTGCTGGGCGACCCCACGTTCCTGAAGTCCATCGGCGTCACCGCGACCTTCGTCGTCGTCGGCATCCCGGTGACGATGGCGGTCGCTCTGGCGCTCGCTCTCGCGCTGAACTCCGGCGGCGGGCGCATCGTGTCCTTCCTGCGGGTCGGCTTCTACGCCCCCGTGGTGACCAGCATCGTGGCCGTCGCGGTCGTCTGGCGCTACATTCTGCAGCCCGACGGGCTTCTCAACAGCGCGCTCGCCCTCATCGGCATCCAGGGGCCCGACTGGCTCAACGACACCACCTGGGCGCTTCCCTCGCTGATCGCGATGGCCGTCTGGCGCAACGTGGGAACGCTCATGGTCATCTTCCTCGCCGGGCTTCAGGCGATCCCGACCGACGTGAAGGAGGCCGCCATGATGGACGGCGCCTCCACGTGGCGGCGGCTCACCTCGGTCACCCTGCCGATGCTGCGCCCGACGCTCCTGCTCGGGGCGGTGCTCATCTCGGTGGGCTTCCTGCAGTTCTTCGAGGAGGCCTTCGTCATGACACAGGGCGGACCGCTCGATTCGACCCTGTCAGTCGCCTATTACACGTTCAAGCAGTTCGGCTTCGGGCAGTACGGCGTCGCCTCGGCCGCCAGCTACATCCTGTTCCTCGCCATCGCGCTGCTGAGCCTGCTGCAGTTCCGACTGCTGCGGACGAAGGACTGAGAGGACCTCGTCATGACCGCTCCTGCCATCGCCCGCCCGCCGCGGCGTGCCCGTCGCGTCTTCACCGGCCGCGCCGTCACCTACACCGTGCTCGCCGTCGGGCTCATCGTCTGGATGCTGCCGTTCGCCTGGATGCTGCTGGGCTCCGTCAAGACCCAGTCGGAGATCCTGCAGCGCCCGCCCACCTGGTGGCCGCGCGAGTTCACGTGGGACAACTTCGCCCAGTGGTTCGGTCCGCTGGACATCGGCCGCTTCTTCACCAACAGCATCGTCGTGGCCCTGTTGACCGTGCTCGGCAACCTCGTGTTCTGCTCGATGGTCGGCTACGCGCTGGCGAAGATGGACTTTCCCGGTAAGAAGATCCTCTTCGCCGTCGTGCTGGTGACCCTCATGGTGCCGGGCGTCGTCACCTTCGTGCCGCTGTTCGTGATGGTCTCCTCTCTGGGGCTGACCAGCAGCTACGCGGCGCTGATCCTGCCGTTCATCACGACGCCGCTCGGGGTGTTCCTCATGCGCCAGTTCATGCTCGGCATCCCCGACGAACTCATCGAAGCCGCGCGCATCGACGGGGCCGGAGAGCTGCGCATCTTCGCCCGCGTGGTCATGCCGCTGTGCGGGCCGCCGCTGGCGACCCTCGGCATCCTCACCTTCCTCGCGTCGTGGAACAACTTCCTGTGGCCGCTCGTCGCGGCACAGACCGAGAACATGTACACGCTCCCGGTGGCGCTCTCGCTGTACTCGACCGGACAGAACGCGACCGACTACGGCCTGCTGCTGGCGGGGTCCGTGCTCGTGATCGCGCCGATCCTGCTGCTGTTCGTCTTCCTGCAGCGCTACTTCATCCAGGGCGTCGCCACGACCGGGCTCAAGTGAGCCCCCGCGACCCGCCTCGAGAAAGAGAATCATGACCCCCACGTATCTCACCGCGCCCGACGGCACCCGCTTCCGCGACCTCAACGGCAACGGGGTGATGGATCCGTACGAGGATCCGCGCCTGAGCGCCGACGAGCGCGCCGCCGACCTCGTGGCCCGGATGAGCCTGGAGGAGAAGTGCGGGCTGATGTTCCAGACCGTCATCGAGGTGGGGGAGGAGGGCGAGCTGCTGGAGGCGCCCGGGCGCATCTCGAAGTCGCCGACGACCACGGTCGTCCGGGGCAAACATCTGTCGCACTTCAACGTGCACGCCATCCGCTCCGCCCGGCAGGCCGCCGTCTGGAACAACAACCTGCAGGCCCTGGCCGCGCAGACCCCGCACGGGGTGCCCGTCACCGTCAGCACCGATCCGCGGCACGCGTTCGTCGAGAACACCGGCGTGGGCTTCGCCGCCGGCCCGTTCTCGCAGTGGCCGGAGGGTCTCGGACTGGCGGCGATCGACGACGTCGAGACGGTGCGCCGGTTCGCCGACGTCGCGCGGCAGGAGTATCGCGCCGTCGGCATCCGCGCCGCCCTGCACCCCCAGATCGACCTCGCGACCGAGCCCCGCTGGGGGCGGCAGGCCCAGACCCTCGGGCAGGATGCCGCGCGGGTCGCCGAGTTCACCGCCGCCTATCTGCAGGGCTTCCAGGGTGACGCGCTCGGACCCGACAGTGTCGCGTGCACGACCAAGCACTTCCCGGGCGGCGGTCCGCAGAAGGACGGCGAGGACGCGCACTTCCCCTACGGGCGCGAGCAGGTCTACCCGGGCGGCATGTTCGAGTACCACCTGGAGCCGTTCCGCGAGGCGATCCGCCGCGGCACCGCCGCGATGATGCCGTACTACGGCATGCCGATCGGGCTGGAGCGCAACGGGGTGCCCATCGAAGAGGTCGGCTTCGGCTACAACCGGCAGATCGTCACGGACCTCCTCCGCGGCGAGCTCGGCTTCGACGGGGTCGTCGTCACCGACTGGGAGCTGGTCAACGACAACCACGTCGGCGACCAGGTGCTGCCGGCGCGCGCTTGGGGCGTCGAGGAGCTGTCGCCGAGCGAGCGGATGCTCAAGATCCTGGATGCCGGGGCCGACCAGTTCGGCGGCGAGGAGTGCGTCGACCTGCTGATCGATCTCGTGCGCGCCGGTCGCGTCACCGAGGAGCGCATCGACGTGTCGGCACACCGCATCCTGCGGGTGAAGTTCCAGCTGGGCCTGTTCGACGACCCGTTCGTCGACCCCGACGCGGCCGAGCGCATCGTCGGCAACGCGCAGTTCCGGGCGGAGGGGGAGCGGGCGCAGGCGCGTTCGTTGACGGTGGTGCAGAACCGTCCGACGCGGGACGCGGATCACCCGGTGCTGCCGCTGAGCGGAGCCGGGCGCCGGGTGTACGTCGAGGGGTTCCGCCCCGAAGACGTCGCCGAGCTGGGCGAGATCGTCGCCGACCCCGCCGCCGCGGATCTCGCGCTGGTGCGTCTCGGCGCCCCGTTCGAGCCGCGCGACGATCTCTTCCTCGAGGCCTGGTTCCACCAGGGCTCGCTCGAGTTCCCGCCCGGGCGCGTCTACCGCATGCGACGGATCGCGCAGCAGTGCCCGCTGGTGCTCGTCGTCAACCTCGACCGGCCCGGCATCCTCACACCGTTTGCGGAGTTCGCGTCGGCGATCGTCGTCGACTTCGGCAGCTCCGCGCGCGCCGTGCTCGATGTGCTCACCGGTCGTGTCGCTCCCGAGGGGCGCCTGCCGGTGGAACTGCCGCGGTCGATGGATGCCGTGCGCGCCGCTCGCGAAGATGTACCGTCGGATACGGGTGATCCGCTGTTCGCGGTGCACTTCGGTCTCGAGCTGGCGGTACCGGCGGGACAACGCGCCGACCGGTGACGCGCACGCGAGCCGTCGCAGGCCGACGATGACGAAGGGACAGCCGATGAGTGATGCCGCCTCGCGCCGTCCGACGGTCTACGACGTCGCACAGGAGGCGGGGGTCTCGATCGCCTCCGTGTCGTTCGCCTTCCGACGCCCCGAGCGGATCAGCGAAGCCACGCGCGAGCGGGTGCTGGCCGCCGCGCGGCGGTTGGGGTACGCCCCGAGCGCGGCCGCGCGCGGGCTCGCGAACGGGCGTACCGGCACCCTCGGCCTGCACGCGTTCGACCTCATGCTCGAGCGGGCCGACCCGCGCGACGTCACACCCCCGCGATCCGATGCGCGCTCGCCGCTGGATGCCGCGTCGATCATCCCGTGGTCGCAGTCCGACGACGAGACCCTCGCCGACCCGCGCGCGTTCCCGCTCTACGTCGACGAGGTGCAGCGCGGCTTCGCGCTCGAATGCTGGATGCTCGGACGGCCCGTCATGCTCTCCAGCGGCTCCGACAGCGACGTGTCGGTCGCCGATACGGC
>NZ_MKRU01000085.1:78069-119034 GCF_001897985.1 Microbacterium sp. 69-7
ACGGACTGGCCATCTTCCCGTCGCCGGTGCTGCCGGCGGCCCTGCTGCGGATGCCCGCGACGATCCCGACCGTGCTGTTCAGTGTCGCTCCCGGCGACGATCCCCATCACCGCGTTCGCGTGGACAACGCCGGAGGGATGAGTGCGCTGATCGACCACCTCGTCGGCGACCACCAGTACGACGACGTCGCCTTCGTCGGGCGCCAGGAGGGCTTCGACAACTCCGAACGCTTTCGGGAGTACCGGGCGTCGCTGATGCGGTGGGGTCTGCGTCCCCGTGACGAGCCGATCGACGGCACCGTGCGCGGTCCGCATCGGATGCTCGAGCAGCTCGGCGCGCTCCACGTCCGCGGTGCGCTGCCGCGTGTTCTCGTCTGCGCGAGCGACCAGCACGCCCTCATGGCGCTGGATGCGCTCGCCGGCCTCGGCGTGCGCGTGCCCGACGAGGTGGCCGTCACCGGGTTCGACGGCATCCTGGCCGGTCGGCTCAGCACGCCGACACTCACCTCCGTGCGCCAGCCGATGGAGGCGATGGGGCGCGCCGCCGCCCGCATCCTCGCCGGCACCGCCGGTGCGCTGCCCGACGGGCACGCCCGCTTCGACGCGGTGTTCGCGCCGCGGGTCGTGCTGCGGCGCAGCTGCGGATGTTGATCGTCCGTGTCGGCGGGCTATCAGATTCCTATGGATGCCGCGTGAGCCGCTGATTCTTGGCCTTGTCTCAGAGCCGGTCGGCGACGCTCGACGCATGACCACACAGGCCGCCACGCGATCCACATTCATCGCCGCCGTGCCGCGCGTCGGCATCCGCTCGCGCCGCCCCCTCTGGCGGCTGCTCGCGATCGGCGTCATCTGGGCGACGAGCCTGTTCGTCGTCGCGCTGTGGATCGCCGGTGGCGCCGTGCAGGACCTGCGGGCGATGGATGCCGACACCTTGAACACGCTGGGGCGGATCACTGGTCTCGTCTCGGCGAATCTGCTGCTGTACCAGGTGCTGCTGATGGCGCGCGTGCCGCTGTTCGAGCGAGCCTTCGGGCGCGATGCGATCACGCGGATGCACCGCTGGGTCGGCTTCTGGTCGTTCTGGCTGCTGCTGGCCCACATCGCCCTGCTGGTGGTCGGCTACGCCGCCCAGGCCGGTGTCAACGTGATCGCCCAGCTGTGGGACTTCGTCTGGAACTACCCCGGGATGATGCTCGCGACGGCGGGAACGGGCCTGCTGGTGCTCGTCGTGGTGACCAGCATCCGCCGAGCGCGGCGTGCCATGCGCTACGAGTCGTGGCACCTGCTGCACCTGTACGGGTACCTCGGTGTCGGGCTGGCGATTCCGCACATGCTGTGGACCGGCGCCGATTTCGCCGCGCATCCGCTCGCCGAGGTGTACTGGTGGGGACTGTGGGCGGCGACCGCCGCCGCGGTCATCGTCTTCCGCGTGGCGCTGCCGCTGTGGCGCTCCGCGCGTCACGACATCCGCGTCGTCGCCGTCGAGGCAGACGGGCCGGTGGGCGTCGTGGTCCGCATGCGCGGACGCGGCTTGGAGCGCCTCGGCGCCCGCGCCGGTCAGTTCTTCGTCTGGCGGTTTCTGGGCGCACCCGGCTGGACGCGCGGAGTCCCGCTGTCGCTGGCGGCCGACCCCCGCCGCGGCGAACTCGTCGTCGCGGCCCGCATGGTCGGCGACGGGACGCGCCGGTTGGCGACTCTCCGCCGGGGCACGCGCGTGTTGATCGAAGGGCCCTACGGCGAGTTCACGGGCGAGGCGCGGACGCGGCGGGGGATCGTCATGATGGGTGCCGGCGCCGGCGTCGCACCCCTCGTCTCGCTTCTCGAGGCCGAGCCGTATGCGCCCGGCGAGGCGATCCTGATCACTCGCGACCATGCGGCGGCCGAGTCGATGCGCGTGCGCGAGATCGAGCGCCTGGTCGCGCGCCGGGGCCTGCACCACGTGGCTCTGCACGGTCCGCGCCGCCGCGCCGGATCGACGTGGCTGCCGGTGACGTTCGCCGATGGGCGTGGTGCGGAGATGCTGCGGCGGATGGTGCCCGGCATCCACGATCACGACGTCTACCTCTGCGGCCCCGAGCCGTGGATGGCCTCGGTGCGTCGCGACCTGCGGGCTGCCGGGGTGCCGGCCGCTCAAATCCACAGCGAAGCCTTCGGCGTCTGAGTTCAGAGAGGACACCACCATGAAGAGAATCGTCTACGCCCTGCTCGCGACCGTCAGCGGCCTCGTGCTGCTGTTCAGCTATCGCACCTCCCTTCCCGAGGACGCGGCCGTCGCCGCACCGCTGAACGCGAATCGCACGGACGCCACCCGCGTCACCCCGGCTCCGGCGTCGCCGTCGGCCGGGACCTCGTCGACCACGACGACCCCCGGCGGGTCGAGTTCGAGCTCGTCGTCGGGGGCGACCTCTTCGACGACGACCACGTCGAAGAGCGGGCTCGCCGACGGCACGTTCACGGGCTCCGCGGTCAACACGCGCTACGGGGCGCTGCAGGTGCAGATCACCGTCTCGGGCGGCGTGATCACCGACGTGCAGACGCCGGCCTACCCCGATTACAGCAGCCGCGACCGTCAGATCAACCAGGACGCCCTGCCGCAGCTGATCTCCGAGACGCTCTCGGCCCAGAGCGCGCAGATCGACATGGTGTCGGGGGCGACGTACACGAGCACCGGGTACCTCGACTCGCTCCAGTCGGCGATCGACCAGGCCTCGGCATGAGCGAACCCAGCCGCCGCGCCTGGACGGCGGAGCTCATGGGCACGACCGCCAGCATCCACGTCATCGGCACTCCTGACGCGTGCGCGGCGGCGACGGATGCCGCGGCTTCCACCGTCGCGGCGCTCCGCGAGCTGGAGGCGATCTTCTCGACGTACCGTGCGGACTCGGAGATCTCGCGGCTGCGCCGCGGCGAGCTGAGCTTCGCCGACGCCGATCCGCGGCTGACGGATGTCGCCGATGCCTGCCGACGAGTCGAGGAGGCGACCGGCGGGCGGTTCAGCGCCTTCTGGCGGGAAGGCTTCGATCCCACCGGCTACGTGAAGGGCTGGGCGACGGATGTCGCCGCGACGGCGCACCTCCAGCCGCTGCTCGCGATGCCCGGGGTGAGCGCCGTCGGCATCAACGTCGGCGGCGACCTGAGGGTGTGGACCGCGCCCGGTGCGCCCTGGTCGTGGACCGTCGGCATCGCCGACCCGGTGCGGCCGGGGGCGGCCCTGGCGACGCTGCGGGTGCGCAACGGCGCCGTCGCCACCTCCGGAACCGCCGAGCGGGGAGCGCACCTCGTCGACCCTCGATCCGGCATCGCGGTGTCGGCTGCGGTGAGCGCGACGGTCGTTGCGGACGACCTCACCACCGCCGACGTGTGGGCGACCGCCCTCGCCGTCGCTGCCGGCGAGGACACCGGGTGGCTGTGGGACGCGCCGCTGCGGTCGGCGATGACGGTCACCGACGCCGGTGTCCGTCGATGGGTCGCGGGCGTCGGCGTCGAGACCGTCGCGGCGACCGCGGACTGAGGCCGCTACGGCGCCCGCGGCCTGAGGCCGCTACGCAGCCTGCGGCAGCCAGAGCAGCATGGTGGTACCGGCCGCCGACGTCCGCTCGATCTCGATCCGGCCCCCGGCCGCCTCGGCCGCCTCGCGCACGAGCGCGAGACCCAGGCCGAAGCCGCGCCGCCGCCCCGACTCCGGGCCGCGGGCGAAGCGCTCGAAGATGCGCTCGCGATCGGCATCGGCGATGCCGCTGCCGCCGTCGCGCACCCGGATCGCGACCCCCCGTCCGTCGGATCGCGCCGACAGTGCGACCTCGCCGCCGCCCGGGGTGTGCTGCACTGCGTTGTCCAGGAGCGCGACGCAGAGCCGGTCGAGGGTGACGCGGGGAAGGCGCACCCGCAGGCCCGCGCCGTCGCCCTGACCGACGCGGACGCGCACGCCCGCCTCCTCGGCCAGCGGCGCCACCGTGGCCGCCGCGGCCGTCAGCGCCGCGTCGACGACGGCGGGCTCGGCATCCGTCGCCGTTCCCTCCGCCGTCAGCAGCATGTCGGTGAGCACGGCGTCCATGACCGACGCGTCGGCGCGCAGCGCCGCGAGCGTGTCGGTGAGGTCTTCGCCGCGTCGGTAGCGGCGCTCCAGGATCTGCGTCCGGCTCGTGAGAGCCGTCAGCGGCGTGCGGATCTCGTGGCTCGCGTCGGCGACGAAGCGGCGCTGCAGCCGCAGGGCACCGGCCAACGGGGCCACCGCGCGGCGGGCGGCGAACCAGGCGACGAGGGCGAGCAGCGCCACCCCGGCGAGACCGAGCGCGACGACCCAGGGGAGGATGCGGTCGACGTCGACGACGATGCGGTCGCCGTCCGGCGGACCGCTGCGGCCGCCGCCCTCGCCGTTGTGGTGCAGTTCGGGTCGGGCCGACAGCAGCAGGACGGCCACGAGAAGCGCGACTCCCGCCGTCACCACGACGGCCGATGCGGCACCGACGAGCAGACCGACGTGGACCGCGGCGCGACGAACGCGCCGGCGGTCGGCCTCGTCGCTCACGAGGGGCTCCCCGCACGGTAGCCGCGACCGCGAACGGTCTCGATGATCTCGGGCGACGCCTTGCGGCGGATGTAGTGCACGTAGGTGTCGACCGAGCTCAGTGCATCATCGGAGGAGAAGACGGCACGGAGGATCTCGTCGCGGGAGAAGACGTGCTCGGGGCTCTCGCTCAGCAGCGCCACCAGGCGCGCCTCGGTCGCCGTCAGCGTGACGCGTTCGCCGCCGTCGCCGTAGAGGGTGCGCGACTCGGCGACGAAGGTCCAGTCGCCGAGGTGGCGCCGACGTCCCTCGGCGTGGTGACCGCGCACGAGGGCGCGCAGCCGCGCGAGCAGCTCCTCGAAGTCGAACGGCTTGACGAGGTAGTCGTTTGCGCCGCTGTCGAGGCCGTCGACCCGGTCGGCGACGGCACCGAGAGCCGTCAGCAGCAGCACGGGCGTCGTGAGGCGTGCGGTGCGCATCGCCTGAACGATCTCCACGCCGTCCAGCCCGGGCAGGCGCCGGTCGACGACCAGCACGTCGAAGCGCTCGGCGAGCACGCGCTCCCGTGCGGCGAGGCCATCGGTCAGGTGCGTGACGTCATAGACCTCGGAGAGCACCTCGACCGTCATCCCCGCGATCGTCGGGTCGTCTTCGACGTAGAGCAGGCGTGGCCGTGCACCGTCGCGGGTCATCGCTCCTCCGATCCTCGCCGCCACCATTCACCCACATCCGCGCCAAGAATCCGCCAAGACCGCATCACCCGGCGGCAACGAGCGCGGCCCACAGCTCCGCACGCGCCGGAAAGCTCGACAGATCCACACCCAGCAGCTGCTGCGCCTGCGCCACCCTGGCGCGCACCGTATGGCGATGGATGCCGAGAGCGCGCGCGGCCTCGTCGATGCGCGCGTCGTGGGTGAGCCAGGTGCGCACGGTCTCCACGAGCGCAGTGCCCTGGGCCTGGTCGTGCGCCCGCAGCGGACGCAGCCGCGCGTCGGCGAGGGCGCGGGCGGCAGGGGAGTCGAGGCTCGACAGCACGCCGGCGGCATCCGCGAAGCGCGTAACGGTGCCGCTCACGGCGGTGCGCAGCGCGGTGAGGGCCTGCGCGTGGGCGCGGGAGAATCCGCTGTAGTCGGTGGGCTCCGAAAGCCCCACCGCGGCATCCAGCAGACCCGCGAGCGCGGTGGGCGCGCCCTCGTCGGCGGCGGAGACGACCACGACGATGCCGTCGCCGCTGCGCGCGTAGAACAAGCCGCCGCGTTCGGCGGCCTGCAGCTCGAGCCAGTCGACGGCGGCGTCGGTGCGGTTGGCGGCGACGGCGGCGACCCCGACCACGACGGGGCTCGCCGGCAACGGGCCCCACAGTTCGCGCGAGACGCGCCGCGCCAGGTGCGGGTCGTCGTCGAGGAGCGTCTGCAGCAGTCCGGCTCGCAGCGCCGCACGGGCGCGGCCGAGTCCCACGTTCTGCTCGAGGGCGAGGCCGGCCATCGCGATGACCGACGTCACGACACTGCGTCCCTCCAGGTCGAGGTCGGCGCCGACGATCGCGATGAGTCCGCGGAGGTGCCCTCCACGGCCGAGGGTCTGCATCGTGACGCGTCGATCATCGATCTCGAGTGTCGACGCCGCACGCGCCCCGCGGCGCAGCACGGCACCGGCTTCTGTCGTGACGGCGGCGACGGCTCCGTCGTCGAGGGCGTCGGCGGGGGCGCTCTGGGTCAGGGTGCCGGCGGCGTCGAACAGCCCGACCCACGCACCGAGCTGAGCGGCGAGTTCGGCGACGGTCGCCGCCAGCCCGTCCGGACGCAGTGCGGCCAGAGAGATCGCCCGCTGCGCCGACAGCGCCCAGGTACGCCGGGCGTAGGCCTGAGCGGCGATGGCTTCGGCGTTGGCCCGTGCCAGCGCGATGAACGGGGTGCGATAGGGAACCTCGAACAGCGGCATCCGCTGCGCGGCGCAGGCGAGGACGAGGGTCGGCGGGATGCCGTCGCGCACCACTTCGGTGCCGAACCCCAGCCCGCGCACGCCGCGGGCGCGCAGGCGCGACACGTAGGCGGCGGCGGCGTCCTCGCCCGACTCGCCGTCGCCGGCCGGCCCGACGAACTGCGTGCCCGTCGTCAGCAGCAGCAGGTCATCGGCCAAGAAGGGCGTGGGGTCGATGAGGTCGGAGCTGTGCACCCAGCGCAGCGGAGCGTCCAGCGCGCCGTCGTCGAGATCGTCGGCGCTCGAGGCGAGCCGCAGCTCGAGGTCGCGGCGCGCGAGAAGCGCGCGCAGAGTCGGCTGCGTCTCGGTCATGGGCGGCGGCCTCCTCCTCGGCGCGGTCCTCGGTCGATCCGGGGCGGGTGCCCGACGACGGGCACGACGTGGCTGTACGCCGCGTATGCGCCTGATCACAGAATGTACACGGCGGAGGGTGTGGCTCGGCATCCGCGGCTCATACGCTCCCGGCATGAGCATCATCGACAGCGCCGTCATCGGCGGTCCGTCCCTGGCGCAGGAGCGCCGCCTCGTCACCGCGATCCCCGGCCCCCGCTCGCAGGAACTGCTGGCGCGCAAGAGCGCCGCCGTCGCATCGGGTGTCGCTCACACGGTGCCCATCGAAGCCGTCGCGGCCGGCGGTGGCGTCGTGGTCGACGCCGACGGCAACTCGCTCATCGACCTCGGCAGCGGCATCGCCGTCACCAGTGTCGGAAATGCCCACCCGGGCGTCGTGGCGGCGGTGCAGGCCGCCGTCGCGCAGATGACGCACACGTGCTTCATGATCTCGCCGTACGAGTCGTACGTCGCCGTCGCCGAGAAGCTCAACCGCCTCACCCCCGGCGACCACGCGAAGAAGTCGGCGCTGTTCAACTCCGGCGCCGAAGCCGTCGAGAACGCGATCAAGATCGCCCGCAAGGCCACCGGCCGCCCGGCCGTCGTCGCGTTCGACCACGCCTACCACGGCCGCACCAACCTCACGATGGCCCTCACCGCGAAGTCGATGCCGTACAAGAGCGGATTCGGTCCGTTCGCCTCCGAGGTCTACCGCGTGCCGGCCTCCTACCCGTTCCGCGACGGCCTGAGCGGCGCGGATGCCGCGGCGAAGGCCATCTCGCTCATCGAGAAGCAGATCGGCGCCGACAACCTGGCGGCCGTGATCATCGAGCCGATCCAGGGCGAGGGCGGCTTCATCGTCCCCGCGGAGGGATTCCTGCCGGCGGTCGTGGACTGGTGCCGTGCGAACGGCGTCGTCTTCATCGCCGACGAGGTGCAGACCGGCTTCGCCCGCACCGGCGCGATGTTCGCAAGCGAGCTGTTCGGCATCGTTCCCGACCTCATCACGACGGCCAAGGGCATCGCGGGCGGCATGCCGCTGGCGGCGGTCACCGGTCGCGCCGAGATCATGGATGCCACCCACGGCGGAGGCCTCGGCGGCACCTACGGCGGCAACCCGGTCGCCTGCGCGGCGGCGATCGCCGCGATCGACGCCTTCGAGAACGACGGGATGCTCGAGCGGGCGCGCGAGATCGGGGGGATCCTCCGCGCCCGCTTCGAGTCCCTGCAGCAGTCCGACGCGCGCATCGGCGAGGTGCGCGGAGCCGGCGCGATGATCGCGGTCGAGTTCGTCGACCCCGAGACGAAGGCCCCGGATGCCGCCCTGACCTCCGCCGTCGCGAAGGCGGCGATCGCGGAGGGCGTCATCGTCCTCACCTGCGGCACCTACGGCAACGTCATCCGCTTCCTGCCGCCTCTGTCGATCTCCGACGAGCTGCTCACCGAGGGCGTCGACGTCGTCGCCGCCGCCCTCGCCGCCCACTGACCCGCCCCGGCCCCGCGCCTACAGAGGAGACACAATGACCGAGATCACGCGCGACGTCGTCGTCATCGGCGCCGGAGCGGCGGGACTGACCGCCGCCAACCAGCTCAAGAAGGCGGGGCTGTCGGTCGCCGTGCTCGAAGCCCGCGACCGCGTCGGCGGGCGTCTGTGGACCGACACGATCGAGGGTGCGATGCTCGAGATCGGCGGCCAGTGGGTCTCGCCCGACCAGGATGCGCTCAAGGAGACCATCGCGGAGCTGGGGCTGGAGACCTTCGACCGCTACCGCGACGGCGACAGCGTGTACATCGGACCCGATGGCATCGCCCACCGCTACACCGGCGAGATGTTCCCCGTGAGCGCCGAGACCGAGAAGACCATCGCCGAGGTCACCGCACGCCTCGACGCGATGGTCGCCGAGATCGACCCCGACCGCCCCTGGGCCCATCCGCAGGCGGCGCAGTGGGACACCGTCTCCTGGGATGCGTGGCTGCGCGAGCAGACCGATGACGACGAGGCCATCCGCAACCTCGCCTTCCCCACCGGATCGGCGATGCTCACGAAGCCGACCCATTCCTTCTCACTGCTGCAGTCGCTGCTGATGGCGGCATCCGCCGGAAGCTACACGAACCTCGTCGACGCCGACTTCATCCTCGACAAGCGCGTCGTCGGCGGACTGCAGCAGGTGCCGCTGCTGTTGGCCGAGCGCCTGGGCGACGACGTCTTCCTGGGCCAGCCGGTGCGTACCCTGGAGTACTCCGAGGGAGAGGGCGTCGTGGCCGTCGCCGACGGTGTCACCGTTCGCGCCCGCCACGCGATCCTGGCGCTCGCGCCGGTGCTGTACAACCGCATCTCGTTCGTGCCGCCGCTGCCGCGTCTGCAGCATCAGATGCACCAGCACATCTCGATGGGCTTCGTCATCAAGGTGCACGCCGTCTACGAGACGCCCTTCTGGCGAGAGAAGGGCCTGTCGGGCACGGCGTTCAGCCCCTACGAGCTCTCGCACGAGGCCTACGACAACACGAACCACGGCGATGAGCGCGGAACCCTCGTGGGCTTCGTCTCCGACCGCACGGCCGACGACCTGTTCCGCCTCAGCGCCGAGGAGCGCAAGGAGCGCATCCTCGAGTCGCTCAGCCACTACTACGGCCCCGAGGCGAAGGATCCGGTCGTCTACTACGAGAGCGACTGGGGCAGCGAGGAGTGGACGCGCGGCGCGTACGCGGCATCGTTCGACCTCGGCGGCCTGCACCGTTACGGGGCCGACCTGCGCACCCCCGTCGGACCGATCCACTTCGCCTGCAGCGACATGGCCGGCGCCGGCTATCAGCACGTCGACGGAGCCATCCGCATGGGGCGCCTCGCGGCGCAGCAGATCCTGGACGAGGTCCACACGTGAGCGGGCACGTCGTCGTCGGATACACCGCGACCAAGCCCGGACGCGACGCCGTCGCGTTCGCCGCGCGGCTCGCGGCGGCCCTCGACGCCGTGCTCGACGTCGCGATCATCCTGCCCAGCTCCGACCGCAGCGTCATCACGCCCCCGGATGCCGGGTACGAACGGCACCTACACGCGCAGGCGCAGACCTGGATCGCCCAGGCGATCGATCGGATCCCCGCCGACGTCGTCGCGCACGCCCATGTGCGCCCGGCCGAGTCGTTCGCCGAGGGCCTCATCGAGATCGCCGACGAACTGGGTGCCTCGTACATCGTGGTCGGCGCCGCCGACGGCGCCTCGCGCGGCCGGCACCGCCTCGGCTCGACGACGAGCGAGCTGCTGCACTCGTCGGATGTGCCGGTCGTCCTCGTCCCGCGGGGGGCACGCAAGATCGCGCCCGAGACCGGCATCACCCGGCTGACGGTCGCGATCGGCATGCGGCCCGGGGCCGACGCCCTCATCGCCGAGACCGCAGCGCTCGCGGAGACCCTCGGCGTGCCCGTCCGACTGCTCTCCCTGCTGCCGGTCGATCTTCCGCCGTCCGCCGACACGGGCGCCATCCGCCTCGCCGGCACGACGAAGGCCGACGAGGTGCTCGCGGCGGCTCGGGCGGAGCTTCCTGGCGGCCTGCACACCGACGTCGCGGTCGCCGCCGGCGACAGCATCGAGGAGGCCGTGTCCTACCTCGACTGGCAGCCGGGTGAACTCGTGCTCGTCGGCTCGAGCCGCCTCGCGCAGCCGCGCCGCCTGTTCCTCGGCTCGACCGCGGCGAAGATGCTGCACGAGATCACCGTGCCGGTGATCGTCGTCCCCCGAACCCACTCCGAGGAGTCTCGACGATGAGCACACCCTCCACGACCGACGCCGCCTCCACGACCGGGGCTCTCTCCAGCAAGGGACTCAGCGCCGGCACGATCGGCCTGATCGGCGCCGTCGTCATCGGGATCTCCTGCATCGCCCCGGCGTACACGTTCACGGCGGCCGTCGGCCCCACGGCATCCGCGGTGGGCGCGCAGATCCCGGCGATCATCCTCGTGGGATTCATCCCGATGCTCCTGGTCGCCTTCGGCTACCGCGAGCTCAACAACCGCATGCCGGATGCCGGGACCAGCTTCACCTGGGCGGCGCGCGCCTTCGGACCGTGGGTCGGCTGGATGGCCGGGTGGGGACTCGTGGTCGCCACGATCCTCGTGCTGTCGAACCTGGCCGGCGTCGCCGTGGACTTCCTCTTCTTGCTGCTGTCGCAGGTGACGGGCAACGCCGAGATCGCCGACCTCGCGTCGAACACGTGGATCAACGTGGGCGTGTGTCTTCTGTTCATGCTCGCGGCCACCTTCATCTCCTACCGCGACATGCAGACCACCCAGAAGCTGCAGTACGTGCTCGTGACCTTCCAGGTCGCCGTGCTGCTGTTCTTCGCGATCGCCGCCATCGTCGAGGCCGTCAGCGGCAAGGGCTTCGACGTCCAGCCGTTCGACATCGGCTGGTTCAACCCGTTCGCCGTCAGCTCGTTCAGCGCGTTCGCCGCGGGCCTGTCGCTGTCGATCTTCATCTTCTGGGGGTGGGACGTCACCCTCACCATGAACGAGGAGACGAAGGACCCCGAGAGGACGCCGGGTCGTGCAGCGACCATCACGGTGCTGACGATCGTCTCGATCTACCTCCTGCTGGCCGTCGCGATGATCATGTACGCCGGGGTCGGCACGGGGGAGCTGGGTCTGGGCAACGAGGACATCCAGGGCAACGTGTTCTTCCACCTGTCCGGACCGATCCTCGGGCCACTCGCCTTCCTCGTGTCGCTCGCGGTGCTCACCTCGTCGGCATCGTCGCTGCAGTCGACGTTCGTGGGACCGGCGCGCACGCTCCTGTCGATGGGACACTACGGCGCCCTCCCGCCGGCGTTCGCGCGGGTCAGCCCGCGCTTCTTCACGCCCGGCTTCGCCACGATCGTGTCGGCAGTGGTCGCCTCCGCGTTCTACGCGGTCATGCGCGTCGTGAGTGAGAACACCCTCTGGGACACGATCCTCACGCTCGGCATGATGATCTGCTTCTACTACGGCATCACGGCCTTCGCGTGCGTCTGGTACTTCCGCAAGCAGTGGTTCGACTCGGTGCGCAACGTCTTCTTCACGTTCCTGTTCCCGCTCGTGGGCGGCGTGATCCTCGGCATCCTGTTCTTCACGACGCTCATCGACTCCATGGATCCCGACTACGGCTCCGGCGCCAACGTCGGCGGCGTCGGGATCGTCTTCATCCTCGGCATGCTCATCATCGTGGTGGGTATCGCCCTCATGATCTGGCAGTCGGTGACACGTCCCGCGTTCTTCCGCGGCGAGACCCTCGCCACGGACGCCCCTGCCAGCACCCGTCGCCTGAAGGAGGCCGCACGTTGATCACGCAAAGCGCACTGCTCGAGAAGGTTCCCCGCGGACTGTTCATCGGCGGCGAGTGGGTCGCCGGCTCGGCCGGGACCTTCCCCGTCGTCGATCCCGCGACCGGTGAGACCCTGGTCGAGATCGCCGACGCGTCGCCCGAAGACGGCATCCGCGCCCTGGACGCGGCGGTCGCGGCTCAGGAGGAGTGGGCGGCGACCGCGCCGCGGCGCCGCAGCGACATCCTCCGCCGGGCATTCGACCTGCTGATGGAGCGCGCCGACGAGATCGCGCTGCTGATGACCCTCGAGATGGGCAAGCCGCTCGCGGAGGCGCGCGGCGAGATCACCTACGGCGGCGAGTTCCTGCGCTGGTTCAGCGAGGAGGCGGTGCGCATCTCGGGCCGGTTCGGCTCGAACCCCGAGGGCACGGGACGCATGATCGTCAGCCAGCGCCCCGTCGGACCGTGCTTCTTCATCACCCCGTGGAACTTCCCGCTCGCGATGGCCACCCGCAAGATCGCCCCGGCGCTCGCCGCCGGCTGCACGGTGGTCATCAAGCCGGCCGAGCTCACCCCGCTGACGACGCTCGCCTTCGTCGGACTGCTCGTCGAGGCGGGGCTGCCCGCCGGAGTCGTCAACGTCGTGACCACGACGCACTCCGGCGCCCTGTCGGCGCCGATCATCGCCGACCCGCGCCTGCGCAAGCTCTCGTTCACGGGCTCGACGCCGGTGGGCAAGAAGCTCATCGCCCAGGCGGCCGAAGGCGTCCTGCGCGTGTCCATGGAACTCGGCGGCAATGCGCCGTTCGTCGTGTTCGACGACGCCGACCTCGACAAGGCCGTCGACGGCGCGATGCTCGCGAAGTTCCGCAACATCGGCCAGGCCTGCACCGCCGCCAACCGCTTCATCGTGCACACTTCGGTCGCCGACGAGTTCGCGCGCCGGGTGACCGAACGCGTGAACGCGATGCGCGTGGGACGGGGAACCGAGGAGGGCGTGCAGATCGGTCCGCTCATCGACCGCAAGGCCGTCGAGGGCGCCGAGGCGCTCGTCTCGGATGCCGTCGCGCGCGGTGCACGCCTGCTCGCCGGCGGATCGGCCATCGATGGCCCGGGGACGTTCTTCGAGCCCACCGTGATCACGGACGTGGCCGGCGGCAGCGACATCCTCCGCGAGGAGATCTTCGGCCCGGTGCTGGCGATCGCCACGTTCAGCGACGAGGAGGAGGCCGTGCGCCTCGCCAACGACACGGAGTACGGTCTGGTGTCCTACGTCTTCACCGAGGATCTCGCGCGCGGCATGCGGATGATCGACCGTCTGGAAACCGGCATGATGGGCCTGAACGCGGGCGTCGTCTCCAACGCGGCGGCGCCGTTCGGCGGTGTCAAGCAGTCCGGAGTGGGCCGTGAGGGGGGCCTCGAAGGCATCCACGAGTTCCTCTCGACCAAGTACACGCTGATCCCCGCCTGATCCCTGCCCCTGACGCCACCCGACCCTCGGTCGACACGAACGGAGAACGACGATGACGTATGCGGTTGTGAACCCCGCCACCGGCGAGACGCTCGCCACCTACCCCGACTTCACGGCCGCCGAGGTCGAGGCCGCCGTCGCGGCCGCGCACGAGGCGGCCCAGACGTGGGGGCGCACCTCGACGCCGGCGGATCGTGCGGCGCTGCTGCGCCGCGTCGCCGAACTGCATCGCGAGCGCCGCGACGAGCTGGCCGCGATCATCGTGCGGGAGATGGGCAAACCGCTCGCTGCGGCCGAGGGTGAGGTCGACTTCGCCGCCGACATCACGGAGTTCTACGCCGATCACATCGACGAGATCACCGGCGACCGGCCCATCGACATCCTCGGGGAGGGCACCGCGGTGATCCGCCGCTCGCCTCTGGGCGTGCTTCTGGGCATCATGCCGTGGAACTTCCCGTACTACCAGGTCGCGCGCTTCGCGGCGCCGAACCTGGCGATCGGCAACACCATCCTGCTCAAGCATGCGCCGCAGTGCCCCCAGTCGGCCGCCGCGATCGCCCAGATCTACGCCGATGCGGGCTTCCCCGTCGGCGCGTACGTCGATGTCCGTCTGACCAACGATCAGGCCGCCGAGGTCATCGCCGATCGGCGTGTGCACGGCGTCTCGGTGACCGGCAGCGAGCGCGCGGGAGCCGCCGTCGCCGAGATCGCGGGGCGCAACCTCAAGAAGGTCGTTCTGGAGCTGGGCGGCTCCGACCCGTTCATCCTGCTGTCGACCGACGACCTCGACGCGGCGGTGCAGGCCGCCGTCGATGCGCGCCTGGACAACAACGGACAGTCCTGCAACGGCGCCAAGCGCTTCCTCGTCGCCGACGAGCTCCACGACGCTTTCGTCGAGAAGTTCGCGGCCGCGCTGGAGGGGGCCAAGGTCGGCGATCCCTTCGCCGAGGACACGGTCCTGGGGCCGCTCTCCTCGCTCGCCGCCGCCGAGCGGCTTCAGGACCAGGTCGACCGCGCCGTCGCGCAGGGCGCGACCGTCGTCACGGGGGGCTCGCGCGACGGGGCGTTCTTCCCCGGCACGGTGATCACGGGTGTGACGGCGGACATGGACGCGTATCGCGAGGAGTTCTTCGGACCCGTCGGTGTCGTCTATCGGGTCAGCGGCGAGGACGAGGCGATCGAGATCGCCAACGGCACCGAGTTCGGTCTGGGCTCCTACGTCTTCACCACCGACGAGGAGCAGGCGGCACGCATCGCCGATCGCATCGACGCCGGCATGGTCTACGTCAACATCGTCCTCGCCGACTCGCCCGAGCTGCCCTTCGGCGGCATCAAGCGCAGCGGCACCGGACGGGAGATGGGGCTGCTGGCCGCCGAGGAATTCGTCAACAAGAAGCTCATCCGCATCGCCGGCTGACGCGCCGGTGCTGCCGGCCGGCTCAGGCCGGCAGCACCGCGCGGACGTCGGCGGCCTCGCCGTGGCGCCCGAGGGCCTCGAGCAGGTCGCCGAGCTCGAGCGCGACGGCCTGCCGCAGCGGCTCCGCGTCGCTCGCGTGCTCGAACGCCGCGCGGTAGAGCGCGACGGCGTCGTCGGCGCGCTCGGCTTCGCGCAGCACCCGTGCCGCCAGCAGCTCGGACCCTCCCGCGGATGCCGGGTCGCCGGCATCCGCGAACGTGTCCGCGGCCTGCAGCGCAGTCGCCACGGCGGCATCCGTCCGTCCCTGACCGACGAGCAGCCGGGCGCGCGTGTCGAGGACGTCGGCCACGAACCACGTCGCCTCGTGCCGACGGCCGAGCTCCAGCGCTTCGTCGATGAGCGTCACCGCCTCCTCGTCGCCGCGCTGCTGATGCGCCTGCGCGAGCACGTGCAGGCCGTCGGCGAGCAGCCCCACTTCGTCCTCGTTGCCGCGGACGAGATCGACGGCCTCGGTGAGAACCTCGATGGCGTCGTCCGTGGCCCCGAAGCGACCGAGCAGGCGACCCTGCTGCACGAGCGCGTACGCGCGTCCGACGGCGTCCTCGGCCTCTTCTCGGAGGTCGGCCGCGTAGGCCCAGGCCCCGACCGCGTTTCCGTACTCCTCGGCGGCATGCAGCGCCTGAGCGAGCAGCACCGCGGTCAGAGCCCGCGATCCCGGCTCCACGCCGTTCTCGCTCTCTTCGCGCAGCACCTCGTTGAGCGTGTCCACCGCTTCGGCGGCGTAACCGGCCGCCAGCATCGCGCGGCCCTGGCGGAAGCGCACGTCGACGCTGGGCAGACCCACCGCGTCGCGCCGCTCCGCCGCGACCCGGTAGCGGCTCACCGCGGCGGCCGGCTGTCCGTCGTCCTCGTGCAGCATGGCCGCCAGCAGGAACATCTCCGAGACCATCGCATCGTCCACACCGATCGACACCGCGACCCGCGCCGCCTCATCGGCCGCCGCCGCGCCCTCGGCGAACGCCTCGGCGACGCCGTGGAGCCGGGCCCGCGTCGCGAGCACGCGCACGCGACGGCCGTCCTCGAGCTCCTCGTCGTGCAGCAGCGCGTCCAGCAGGCCGGCGCTGCCAGCCGTGTCGCCGTCGGCAGCGACGGCGTCGGCCTCCAGCAGCCGCATGCCGTGGGCTCGGCGGGCGTCGCCGGACTGGGCGAACAGGGCTGCGGCGGCGCGGGCGGGCTCCACCGCGTCGGCGTGGGCGCCCGCCCACATCCGGCCGATCGCGAGCGTCGACAGCAGATCGGCGCGTTCGAGGGGATGATCGTCGCCGAGCGCGTCGAGCTCGCCCTGAAGCCGCGGCAGCGACTCGACGAGGTCGACGCCGAAGAGCACGAGACCGAGGCGTTCCTCGAGCCCTGCCTGCACATCGCGGCCCTCTTCCCGCAGCGCCGCGAGGCGTGCCGGCAGCTCCGCCGCCGCCTCATCCGTACGGCCGTAGGAGCACAGGGCCGACAGCAGGTGCGAGCTCAGAGCGATGCGGTCCTCACCGACGGCATCGGGGAGTGCCGCACGGATCGCGTCGATCGCTGCGCTCGATCCGGCTCCGGTCAGCACGAGGGCGTGCGTCACGCGCTCCTCGGGCGTCTGCGGCGAGGGTGTCGGGGAGACGGCGAGCGCGGAGAACTCGTGCGAATGGATCGGCACGTCGTAGCGCTCGCTCGCGGCGTCCCGCAGGCGGGTGAGGGCGAGCCGGTGCGCGTCGGTGCCGTTGCGCGCGTCGAACGCGTCGGCGATCGCGTCGGCGAGTTCCCACGCGCGGGAGGAGAGCGCGGCCGCCGTCCACGCTCCGTCGTGCGCGCCGAACAGCGTGCTGAGCTCGTCGGCGTCGGAGCCGCGCACCGGGGTGTCGGGATGGCCCGCGGCGGCCACCGCGTCCAGGCCCACGGCGAACGATGCGAGAGCGGTCTCGTGCGCCGCGGCATCCAACCCGTCGTCGACGAGCCAGGGGAGGTGCTTCTCCACCAGAGCCAGGGCGCGGGCCTCGTTGCCCGTCACCGCGCAGAAGACGACGTTGTCGGCGATGATCGCGAGGTTGGCGGCGTTGTCCTTGGCGAGCCGGTAGCTGCGCAGATGCGCGGCGCGCGCCTGGTCGAGCATGCCGGCGCGCAGGGAGGGCAGAAGGATGCGGGCGAGGGCGTGCTCGGGCTCCTCGCCGCACGAGAACCCGCCGTCGATCATCTCCTGCACCAGACGGATGGCGTCGTCCTCGCGTCCCGTCTCGGCGAAGAAGCCGGCGAACTGGCTGCGCACGCACGCGTCGCAGTGGCTGTAGTCGTCACGCGGCGTCGCCTCCAGCGTGCGCTGCAGCGCGGTCGCCTCCTCGACGCGTCCTGCCGACCAGGCGTCTTCGAAGCGCGCCATCAGCACGCCCGATTCTCCGACCCCCGCGCGGCGATAGTGCTCGTGCATGTCGTCGAGCACTGCGGCGATCTGCGCAGGGGCGAACTCGGGGGAGTTGGACAACGCGCCCGCCATCCACTTGTACTGCCAGAGCAGATCACCGGCGGGCTCCAGCACCGCGGGAAAGCGCTCGGGGTCGCCGTCGTGGTGAGCCAGGCACCACGCGAACGAGGTCAGCATGAGGTCGGTGTCGCCCGCCATGTTCGCGCTCGAAGTCTGGCGCAGCCGCGCTTCGTACTCGAGGCGCTCGTCACCGCTCTCCTGCGCCAACGCGACCGCCTCGGCGACCAGAGCCGGCTCCTCGGGGCCCCAGGGTGTGCGGTCGATGTCGTCGAAGAGGGCGCGGATGCGGGTGGCGTAGCTCGTCATGATTCTCCTTGTTCTTCGTCGTTGCCCGCGCGCAGGGCGTGACCGAGCAGCTCCGACAGCGATGCGGTCATGAGCGCGCGGTCCGCCGCGCCGAGGGGGTGGTGTCCGGCCAGCAGCGACTGCACGTAGAGCAGTCGCACGCTCAGGGCGAAGACCCGGTCGCCCGCGTCGGCGGGCGTTGCGGCCAGCCGCCGCACGAGGTCGTTGTTCCAGTTCAGGCACAGCCGCGACGCGGGGGCCGCCGCGCGATCGCCGACTCCGGCGACCGTGGCGGCACGGTCGAGCACGCCTGCCCACAGGGCACCGCCGGCGCTGCGGGCGCGCCCGCGGTCGAGGGCGCGCAGCACGGCCGGGTCCGAGACGAACAGCCCCGGCAGCTCGGTGCGCTCGAACACGCGCACGATGACCTCGACGTCGGCCAGCGTCGCCGCCGCGCGCCGTTCGAGGGCGACCGCCGCGTCGCGATGGTCGAGCGGGGGAAGATCGAGACGGTCGATCTCATCGACGACGTCGACACGCTCGACGGTGATCTCGGGGAACAGCCTCGGCAGCAGGCGCACGAGATCGGCGTCGTAGACATAGCCGCCGTCCACCAGCACACCGCTCGTGTCGGCGACGCTCGCGACCTGACGGAACTCATCGACCGTCTCCGTGTAGCGCACGTGCGGATAGCGCCGCACCAACTCTTCGATGCGCTGCCGTCCCTGCGTGGTCTCCACCGACAGCCATCGCACGATGAAGCGGGCGAGCTCGTCGTCGTGGCGCACGAGCGACTTCAGCGCCACCTCGTGGATCGCCACGAACTGCGCCAGGCGTGCCGGGTCGTGCAGCGCCAGTTCGAGGATCCACCGGCGGATGCCGTCGCCGAGCTCTCGCCGCGTCTGCTCGAGGGCATCGTCATCGACGAGCGATTCCCGGCTGGCGGTGGGGTGCAGGCCCTCCGAATCGATCACGGCCCGAGCGAAGAACGCCCAGTCGGGGAGGATGTCGTCGGCCCGCTCGGTCAGCAGCATCCGGTGCAGGTATACCCGCGTGCTCTGCCGGGCCGTCGGGGGAGGGGCATAGGGCAGCACGTAGGCGACCCCGCGGGTCAGGGTGGCCGGCACCGACAGCGCGATGGCGTCCAGAGGTTCGGCGCCGATGAGGTCACGGCCGTAGGCGAGACGGGCGTCGCGGTCGTCGGCGAGGAACGGCGGCTCGGTCGTGATCGTCATCTCGCCGCCGGCGGGCAGGTCCACCACGATCGTCACCGGCAGATAGGCCGCGAACGTCTCGGCCAGCTCGCGCACCGTGGCGGTCTCGACCAGCGTCCGTGTCTCCGCGCGGGGGGACAGGTGCACGCTCGTGCCGACGGGAATGTCCTGCGTGCACGGACCGACGCGGAAGGTGCCGTCGGAGTGACCCACCCACTCCACGGCTTCGCCGGTGACCGCGCTGCGGGAGCGGATGACGATGGTGTCGCAGACCATGAAGCACGACAGCATCCCGATGCCGAACTGCCCGAGGTAGTCCCCGCGCGGCAGATCGAAGATGTCGCGCTTGGAGCTGCGGCCGACGGTGGCGAGCAGGTCGGCGACCTCGGCGGCCGTCAGGCCCACGCCGTCGTCGCGGAGGACGAACTCGTCGGATGCTGCGCTGACGGGCGTGATCCGCACACGCCCGCCCCCTCCGTCGACGCCTCGACGGGCACTGATCGCGTCGACAGCGTTCTGCAGCAGCTCCCGCAGGTACACCCGGGGGCCGGAGTAGATGTGGCGGCTGAGCAGGTCGATGACCCCGCGCAGGTCGACCTGGAACTGATGGGCGGCGGCGTTCTCGTTCAGCGTCATACTTCGGTGTGGAGCGTCGGGGACCTGTCCAGGCTATTCGAGGATTTGCCCGGCGCGCAGGCTGGCGATCCGGCCGCGAGCGGAGAATGATGTGGCCATGGACACCTCGGATGCGGTCAGCTTCCTCGATGACCGGCAGTGCTGGCAGCGCCTCGCGGAACAGGAGCTCGGGCGCCTGGTGACCCACGTCGGCGCCGTGCTGGACATCTTCCCCGTGAACTACATCGTCGACGGCGACAGTGTGGTGTTTCGCACGGCGGAGGGCAGCAAGCTGACCGAGCTGACGATCAACGACGACGTCCTGTTCGAGGTCGACGAGTACAGCGACGCCGACGCGTGGAGCGTCGTGATCCGCGGGCACGCGCAGCGGCTCACGACCGCCGACGAGGTCCGCGCCGCCGACGAGCTGGGACTTCGGCCCTGGATCCCCACGGTGAAGTACAACTACGTCCGGGTACGCGCGGCATCCGTGTCGGGCCGAGACTTCCGCAGGGGACCCGAACCCGACCGCTACGGTGTGCAGCAGTACTGACGGTTCGCGCGTCCAGATGGCATGACGTACACTGGACAGTGCAGTTGAAGTCTGCATTCTTTCGCCGTGCCCGCGCTCCGCGTGACGTTCGGGCGGAGATGTGGTCTTCACCCGGGATCTCATGATCTCTAGGGCGGTAGCTCAATTGGCAGAGCAGCGGTCTCCAAAACCGCAGGTTGCAGGTTCGATTCCTGTCCGCCCTGCGCGTCAGCGATCAGCTGACACCGCAGGTCGCGCCGGTTCGCGCCGGTGTGGAAAGCAAGTCCGAGCACGTCCGAGCACGTCACATGGGTGGGTACATGGTCCAGGAAGAGGCGCACGGCGAGGTCGTCGCAGCAGGCGGCACGCCCCGTGAGAAGAAGCTGAACTTCTTCCAGCGGATCGCGCTCTTCATCCGCCAGGTCTTCGGCGAACTCCGCAAGGTGGTCACGCCGACCCGCCAGGAGCTGCTGAAGTTCACCGGTGTCGTTCTCGGCTTCGTCGTCGTGATGATGGCCGTGGTGTATAGCCTCGACTTGCTCTTCACCTGGGTGGTGCAGGTCGTCTTCGGCGTGCCGAGCTGATCCAGCCGACGCCCGAGCTGTCACCGCACGACCCCCGAGGGAAGAGGACATACGTGTCTGAGAAGTACACCGACGACGTCGACTGGGCCACTGCCGCCGAGCAGTCCAGCGAGGACGACGAGGCGCAGGAAGGCAACATCCTCGCCGCCGAGGAGCTGTCCTCGGAGCCTGCAGAGCACCTCGCCGTGCACGTCGTCGACGATGAAGACGACGCCGAGGGCGAAGACGAAGACATCGACATCGACGACCCGGAGGCAGACGCCATCGTGAACGACGCACTCGAGATCGACGAGGCCGCCGAGGCCGAGGCCGCCGCAGAGGTGCTCACCGACGCGCTCGCCGAGGAGGAGGCCGAGGCCGCCGCCCACGCCGCCGAGGAGATCGCGCCGTACGACGGTCCCGACGTGAACGGCGAGCCCGACGCGGCTCCGGAAGACCCCTACGAGGCCTTCCGCGCCGAACTGCGTTCGCTGCCGGGCAAGTGGTACGTGATCCACTCCTACGCGGGCTTCGAGCGCAAGGTGAAGGCGAACATCGAGCAGCGCAAGAACTCGCTCGAGGTCGAAGAGGACATCTATCAGGTCGAGGTCCCGATGGAGGACGTCGTCGAGATCAAGAACGGCCAGCGCAAGATGGTCAACCGGGTGCGCATCCCGGGCTACGTCCTCGTGCGGATGGAGCTGAACGAAGACACCTGGTCGGTCGTGCGTCACACGCCCGGCGTCACCGGCTTCGTCGGCAACGCGCACAACCCGACGCCGCTGCGGTTCGAAGAAGCCTTCAACATGCTGAAGTCGCTCGTGCAGGTCACCGAGACGGCCCCCGTCAAGGGCGGCGCCGGCAAGGGGGCGTCGGCTCCCGCGCGCAGCGTCATCACCGAGGTCGACTTCGAGATCGGCGAGACCATCACGATCAAGGAAGGCTCGTTCGCGGGCCTGCCGGGTTCGATCAGCGAGATCAAGCCCGAGAGCGGCAAGCTCACCGTGCTCGTCTCCCTCTTCGAGCGCGAGACGCCGGTCGAGCTGTCGTTCGACCAGGTCACCAAGCAGTGATCCATACCGGATGCCGCGGCATCCGGTAGAATCATCAGGTTGCGCGCGCGTCGCGCGACATCCCCACCACCTTTCGGGTCCGCCGATCGTGTGGAAGCGCGCCCCGAGGCTCCGGCCGACGTGCGCTCGACAGAAGGAAAGAGAATGGCACCGAAGAAGAAGGTGACCGGCCTGATCAAGCTTCAGATCAACGCCGGTGCCGCCAACCCGGCGCCGCCGATCGGCCCCGCGCTCGGTCAGCATGGCGTCAACATCATGGAGTTCTGCAAGGCGTACAACGCCGCGACGGAGTCGCAGCGCGGCAACGTCATCCCCGTGGAGATCACTGTCTACGAGGACCGCAGCTTCACGTTCATCCTGAAGACCCCGCCCGCCGCGGAGCTCATCAAGAAGGCCGCCGGCGTGCAGAAGGGCTCCAAGACCCCGCATACCGTCAAGGTCGCGAAGCTCACCAAGGACCAGGTCCGTCAGATCGCCGAGACGAAGATGCCCGACCTGAACGCGAACGACATCGAGGCCGCCTCGCTGATCATCGCCGGCACCGCCCGCTCCATGGGCATCACGGTCGAGGACTGAGGGGGAACGCACAATGGCTAAGTCCAAGGTTTACGAAGCAGCCGCGGCGAAGATCGACCGCGACAAGTTCTACACGTCCAGCGAGGCCGTGAAGCTGGCGAAGGAGACGGGGTCGAAGAAGTTCGACTCGACCGTCGAGGTCGCCCTCAAGCTCGCGGTCGACCCGCGCAAGGCGGACCAGATGGTCCGTGGCACGGTCATCCTCCCGCACGGCACGGGCAAGACCGCCCGCGTCATCGTGTTCGCGACGGGCCCGGCCGCCGAGGCCGCCATCGCCGCGGGCGCGGACGAGGTCGGCGGCGCCGAGCTCATCGAGAAGGTCGCCGGCGGCTGGACCGCGTTCGACGCGGCCGTCTCCACGCCCGAGCTCATGGGCCAGGTCGGTCGACTCGGTAAGGTCCTCGGTCCCCGCGGCCTGATGCCGAACCCCAAGACCGGCACCGTGACCCCTAACCCGGCCAAGGCCGTGGAGGAGATCAAGGGCGGCAAGATCGAGTTCCGCGTCGACAAGCACGCCAACGTGCACTTCGTCGTCGGCAAGGCCTCGTTCACGGCCGAGCAGCTGGAGGAGAACTTCACCGCTGCGGTCGAGGAGATCGTGCGTCTGAAGCCCTCGAGCTCGAAGGGCCGCTACATCCAGAAGGGCGCCGTGTCGACCACCTTCGGTCCCGGCATCCCGCTGGACGTCAACTCCCTCGTCTGATCCTCGGATCGACGTCACGATGGGGCTCCACCTTCGGGTGGGGCCCCATCGTCGTCGTGCGATCACCCGTCGCGGCGGATCTCGAAGACGCTCGAGCCCTCCTCGGCTCTCTCCGTGACGCGCAGCTGATCGACCCACCCTCCGCGCGGTCCCGTTCGCGCCCACGCCACGACGGCGGCGACCGCCTCGGGCGGGCCCTCGACTTCGGCCTCGACCGTGCCGTCGGCGCGGTTGCGCACCCATCCCGTCGCGCCCGCCCGGGTCGCCACCGCCTGCAGGGTGAAACGGTAGCCGACACCCTGCACGCCGCCCGAGGCGATCAGATGAACCCGTGTCATCGGTCCATTCTGCCCGTGCCCCGGCGCACGGCCGGTTCGCGCGACTGCAGCCGCTGTCAATGGGGCAGGACGAGGCTGACCGCCAGCGCCAGCATGACGACGGCGATCGCGCCGTCCAGCACCCGCCAGGCGCGCGGTGTCGACAGGCGTCGGCCCAGGTGGCGCGCTCCGAAGCCGAGCGCGCTGAACCAGGCGACCGAGGCCGTGACGGCGCCGGCGGCGAAGGCCCACCGCATCGACCCGTGGGTGTTGGCGACCGTGCCGAGGAGGAACACCGTATCGAGATAGACGTGCGGGTTGAGCCAGGTGAGGGCCAGACAGGTCAGCACGACCGCCGCGCGGCGGGAGACCTCGGATGGCGCGCTCTCGCCCGTCAGGCCGGTCGGTGATCCGCGCAGAGCTCGACGCGCTGCCAGGAGGGCGTAGCCCGCGAGGAAGAGCGCACCGGCCCAGCGAACGACGTCGATGACGCCCGGCAGCGTCTGCAGGAGCGCACCGACGCCGGAGACGCCCAGCACGATCAGCAGCGCATCGGAGAGCGTGCAGACGACCACCACCGCGGTGACGTGCTGGCGGCGGATCCCCTGGCGCAGCACGAAGAGGTTCTGAGCGCCGATGGCGACGATGAGGGACAGTCCGAGGCCGAGGCCGGCCAGCGCAGAGGGGAGCACGCACGCGAGCGTAGACCGGCACACGGCGAAAGCCCAGTTCATGATTCTGAAGCGCCATAAGCTGAGCTGATGATTCGGATTCCGGCCGAGCTCGCCCACACGCTCGTGACGGTGCTCGACGAGGGCACTCTGGACGGCGCCGCGCGTCGCCTGCACGTGACCCCGTCTGCGATCAGCCAGCGCATCAAAGCGCTGGAGGAGATCCTCGGACGCGTCCTGCTCGTGCGCACCAAGCCGGTGCAGGCGACCGAGGCCGCGCACCCCGTCGTGCGGTACGCGCGTCAGCTCGCGCTGCTGGAAGCCGATGCGGCGCGGGCGCTGGGCGACGACGCCGAGCCGGTTCGGATGCCGCTCGCCGTCAACGCCGACTCGCTTTCCACGTGGTTCCTGCCACCGCTGGCCCGGCTCGCCGAGCGGCATCCGGTCGTCTTCGACCTGCACCGCGACGATCAGGACTTCACCGCGGCGCTCCTCGAGTCCGGTACGGTGACGGGCGCGGTGACCTCGCGTGCGCACCCCGTCGCCGGATGCCGCGTCGTTCCCCTCGGCGAGCTGGTCTACGAGGCCGTCGCCACTCCCGCCTTCCGCGATCGGTGGCTCGACACGGCGGCATCCGATGCTGCCGCGCGCCTGCGTGACGCGCCGCTCATCGACTTCGATCGACGCGATGACCTGCAGACGAGGTGGCTGCGCGCACGCGGCATCGATCCGGCGGCGCCACCGCGGCACCGCGTGCCGGCCTCGCACGACTTCGCCACGGCGGTGCAGCTGGGTCTCGGATGGGCGCTGCTGCCGCGGCTGCAGTCGCAGCAGGCGCTGGATGACGGCACGCTCGTCGCGCTGGAGGGCGAGCCGGTTCGCGTGCCGCTGTACTGGCAGCAGTGGAATCTGCGCTCCGAGATGTTGGATGCCGTGGCGGAGGAGCTCGTCGCGGAGGGTCGTCGGGTTCTCGCCCCGGCGGATCCCTCCGGTCGGATCAGCAATCGCTGACGGAGAGCACGATCTTTCCCCTCGTGTGGCCGCGCTCGATCTCGCGATGGGCGGCCTCGGCCTCGGCGAGGTCGTAGACGCGATCCACGAAGACCCGGATCGCCCCCGAATCGAGCAGTCGGGCCAGGGTCGCCAGCACGCTGCCGTCGGGCACGACCTTGTACGACGTGGCCCGCACGCCGGCCGCCTCCGCGGCATCCGCGTAGCCGGGCCACGCGCCGGTCGGCACCAGGACGTACAGCCCGCCGGGGCGCAGCACCGACAGCGATCGGGTTCCGGTGTCATCGTGGACGTTGCCGATGAGGTCGATCACCACGTCGACCGTTCCGACGACGTCTTCGAAGCGGGTCGAGGCGTAATCGATGACGACCGAGGCGCCGAGCTCGCGCAGCCAGGGCAGATTGGCGGCCGATCCGGTCGCGATCACCTGCGCGCCGAAGTACGAGGCCAGCTGCACGGCGAAGTGGCCCACCCCGCCGCCACCGGCGTGGATGAGCACCCGCTGCCCCTCGTGGGCGTGCGCGGTCTCGACCACCAGCCCCCATGCCGTCAGAGCCGCCAAGGGAACGGCGGCCGCCTCGACGTGAGAGAGGGCGGCGGGCTTGCGGGCGACGGCGAGGGTGGGAACGACGGCGTAGTCGGCGTACGAGCCGGGTGAGCGCGGGAAGGCCGTCATGCCGAACACCTCCGTTCCGGGAGGCAGCGGGTGCGACTCGTACGGGGTCGACACGACGACGCCGCTGAAATCGAAGCCGAGACTGTGAGGGTGATCGGAGAGGGCGCCGTACACGCCGGCGCCGGAGCGGGTCTTGGCGTCGATCGGATTCACGCCGGCCGCGATCACGCGCACCAGCAGTTCGCTCAGCACCGGTGTCGGCACCGGGACGGTGTCTTCGCGCAGCACGTCGGCCGCGCCGGGCTCGTCGAAGACGATCGCGCGCATCTGCGCCGGGGGTTCGGGAACGGAGGCCTGTCCGGCGGCATCCTTCGTGGATGCCGATCGCAGCGGCCGGAATCTGGTGAGACGGTGAGAGACCATCTGGTCGCTCCTTCCCGTGCGTGTCGGCGTTGGCTGCACGTGCTGCCGCGGCGGCGCGGTGCCCCCGTGAATATAGTCAACCCCGGAGATGTCTCGACCGTGTTACGCGAGTGCTACCGGGCGACGAATCTCCTCGGCTCATCTCCTCGGCGCCGAGCGGCATCGCCGTCAGCGCCGGGTCACGCTGTCGCCGAGCGCCCGCAGCAGCCGGGTGAGGGCGTTGATGTCGTCCAGCGGCCAGTCCACGATCGCGTCGAGCAGCAGTCCCTGCTGGGGCGCGCGGGCCGCCTCGAGACGGGCAAGACCCTCCGGCGTCGGGGCGAGGAGGCTCGAGCGGCCATCGGCCGGGTCGGGGGAACGGGAGATGAGGCCGAGCGACTCGAGTTCGCGGATGGTCCGGCTCAGCTGGCCCTTGTCCATCATCAGCAGATCGGACAGGGACGACAGCGTCACGCCGTCGCGGCGCGCGATCGTCGTGAACACCTTGTAGGCGCCGGGGAGAAGGCCGGGGCTCACCCGGTTCGCGATCTCGCTGATCACCCGCTGGAAGCGGGTGATCAGCTCACCGAACTCGGACTCCAGTTCCCGCACCGCGGCGGTGCGGGAACCGGAGTCTTCGGCCGTCTCAGCCATCGTTTCGGGATCCGGCAGGCACGGTGCGCACGGCGCCGGTGGCGGTGAGCGTCTCCATCGCCTCCGGCACCGAGACCGTCGCGAGGTCGGCCTCGCTGGCCTGCATGCGCTCGACGGTGGTCATCGTCGTGAGCGGCTTGTTGGGCAGGAACACGATGGCGACGAGCGAGAGCACCGCGAAGGGCACGGCGATCAAGAACGAGTGGGAGATGCCGTTGGCGTAGATGTCCTCGAACACGACTCGAAGCGTATCGGGCATGGCCGACACCTTCGGCAGCGAGCCTGTCTGCAGCTGCTGCGCCCAGTACTGCGCCTGGTCGCCGAGCCCCATGATCGCGGCGGTGATGTCCTCCTTGCGCTGGGCGACGAGATCGACCACACGCGCCGCGAGAGCGGCGCCCATCACCGAGACGCCGATCGTGCCGCCGAGGCTGCGGAAGAAGGTGACGCCGGAGCTCGCCACGCCGATCTCCTCGGGACGGGTGGTGTTCTGCACGACGAGAACGAGGTTCTGCATCGTCATGCCGACGCCGGCGCCGAGCAGGAACATGTACACCGAGACGATCGCGAAGTTCGTGTCGTAGTGGATCGTCGACAGCAGGTACGAGCCGGCGATCAGCAGCACCGCGCCGACGATGAGGTAGGGCTTCCACCTGCCGTAGCGGGTGACGAGGGTTCCCACGCCGACGGAGGCGACCAGCAGGCCGGCGATCATCGGGATGGTCATGAGGCCCGCCTCGGTGGGCGTCGCGCCGCGGGCCAGCTGCATGTACTGGCTGAGGAAGACCGATGCGCCGAACATCGCGATGCCGGTGGCGATCGAGGCGATGACCGACAGGGTGAAGGTGCGGTTGCGGAACAGCGTCAGCGGGACGAGCGGCTCGCGCGAGCGCAGTTCGACGATCACGAACAGCAGGGCCGCGAGGATCGCTCCGCCGACCATCAGCACGGTGGTCAGGCTCCACCAGTCGTTGTTGCCGAGATCCCACCAGTCGCCGGTCGTGGTCGTGCCGGCGTTGGTCACCCAGATCAGCAGCAGCGAGACGGCCGCCGACAGCAGCACGATCCCGAGGTAGTCGATGGTCGTCTTCTTACGGCGTCGTGCGGGCACGTGCAGAGTCGCCTGCACCAGGACCAGCGCCACGACGGCGACGGGAAGCGACACGAAGAAGTTCCAGCGCCAGCCCCACGCGTCGGTGATGACACCGCCCAGCAGCGGGCCGCCGATCGTCGCGAGCGCCATGACCGCGCCGAACAGGCCCATGTACCGACCGCGCTCGCGGGGGCTGATGATGTCGGCCATGAGCACCTGGCTGAGGGCCGCGAGGCCGCCGGCGCCGATTCCCTGCACGGCGCGGAAGGCGATCAGCATCTCCGGCGACTGCGAGAAGCCGGCCGCGGCCGTCGCGAGGACGAAGATCACGATCGCGAGCTGGTAGAGCACCTTGCGATTCGTCAGGTCGGCGAGCTTGCCCCAGACGGGGGTGGAGATCGCGGTCGTGAGCAGAGTCGCGGTGACGACCCACGTGAAGGCGGCCTGGTTGCCGTCGAGGTCGTGGATGATGACGGGCAGGGAGCTGGAGACGACCGTGGAGGCGAGCATGGACACGAACATGCCCAGCAGCAGCCCCGACAGGGCTTCGAGGACCTGCCGATGGTTCATGCGCGGCGCGGTGCCGGCGGCGAGCGTTTCTGACATAGAGGGATTTCCTAAAGGTGCTGCGTTGCGGAGGTGACGCCGAGAGCGGCGAAGTGGTTGACGTTAGTCAACGGTTGAGCTTGGTCAACTATATGGTCAACGTTGACCTACGTCAACTATTCCCAGGTGGGGGATGTCGCCCGGATCAGTCGCTCAGAGCCAGAGCGCGGTACGGCTCGCGCGGGCGGGATGCGACGGCATCCACCGCCGTCTCCACGCCCGTCCGGCGCCGCATCGTGCGGCGGTAGAGCTCGTCGATCAGCTCGGTCGCCAAGCGCACGAGGTTGCCGATCTCGCGCTCGTCGCGATCGACCCAGGCGCACCGGGGCTCGTCGCCGACGGGCACGAATCCGTCGTGCTCCTCCCAGACGACGAGCGTGCGCTCCGCGCCCAGCACGTGCTGCTGCCACCAGACCTGTCGAAGGTAGGTGCGCGGGATCGACTTCCACGTCTTGTTGGTGGTCTTGATCTCGGCGAGGATCACACGCCCGTCCGCGTCGACGGTGATGCCGTCGGGGGTGGCGAGATGGCGCTTCTCCACGACGGCGTGGAAGAGCGCGGAAGACGGGTGGATGCCGTGGGTCGCCGCGACCCACGCCGCGATCTCCGGTTCGCGGCGGCGCCCGTGGTCGGTGTAGGCGTTGCCGGAGAAGCCGCGGCCTGCTCCGAGCTTGGCATCGGCAGCGCGGGCGATGGCGGCGGGGCTCGTCAGCTGTGCGACGTCCGTGGCGGTGATGCCGCGCGAGCGTGCCCGCATCCAGCCGACGCGGTCGCGGGAGTCGGCGACGATCCGCTCTGCCAGCTCCGGCGCGACGCGCGCGAGAGCTTCCGGAGTCATGTCATCGAGGCTAACCCGCGCCGTCGACGTGGACGGACGCGACACCCGAGCCGCCGCCGATTTGGCGCGTCCGGTGGGCTCACGTATGCTGGACGAAGCCAAAGACCGCTGGTCTCGTTGTCCGCAACGGCGGACGCCGACGAAGCTCTGCATCGCAGGGGCCCGCGCAGGTGTCACAGACAGTCTCCGGGAAACCGATTCGAAGCTCCGTGCGCTTGCGCCGGAGCTTTTTCGCGTTGTGGGCGTCGCTCGCGAGAGCGGCGATCACGGCCGATGCTCCGCCACCGCGGAGTGTCACATTCACATCAAGGAGTGACCATGGCGCAGAAGGATGCATCGGTCGCCGAGCTCACGAAGAACTTCGAGGACTCGACTGCCGTACTGCTGACCGAGTACCGCGGTCTGACGGTCGCCCAGCTCAAGCAGCTGCGCAACAGCATCCGTCAGGACGCGAGCTACGCCGTGGTGAAGAACACGCTGACCAAGATCGCCGCGAACAACGCGGGGATCACGGCGCTGGACGAGGACCTGAAGGGTCCCTCGGCCGTCGCGTTCGTGCACGGTGACTTCGTCGCCACCGCCAAGGCTCTGCGTGACTTCGCCAAGGCCAACCCGCTTCTGGTGATCAAGGGCGGCATCTTCGAGGGCAACGCCCTGAGTGCCGACGAGATCAACAAGTACGCCTCCCTGGAGAGCCGCGAGGTTCTGCTGGCGAAGGCGGCGGGCATGATGAAGGCGACGATGGGCAAGGCTGCGGCCACCATCGACGCGCTTCGCGAAAAGCTGGAGACCGCCGAAGCCGCGTAAGCGACCGGCGAGCTCTTTCCCCACACCCCACCTATCTAGGAGATACATCATGGCGAAGCTCACCACTGAGGAGCTGCTCGAGCAGTTTGCCGGCCTGACCCTCGTCGAGCTCAGCGAGTTCGTGAAGGCGTTCGAGGAGAAGTTCGACGTCACCGCTGCTGCCCCCGTCGCCGTTGCCGGCGCTGCGGGTGGCGCGGGTGGCGCGGAAGAGGTCGAGGAGAAGGACTCCTTCGACGTCATCCTCGAGGCCGCTGGCGACAAGAAGATCCAGGTCATCAAGACGGTCCGCGAGCTCACCTCGCTGGGCCTCGGCGAGGCCAAGGCCGTCGTCGACGGTGCCCCCAAGGCCGTGCTCGAGGGCGCGAACAAGGAGACCGCCGAGAAGGCGAAGGCTGCCCTCGAGGAGGCCGGCGCGACGGTGACTCTGAAGTAATCAGCTCTTCTCGAAGAACTGCAGCGAAGGCCCCCGGGATCTCCCGGGGGCCTTCCGCGTTCTCTGCGTTCAGACGCCGCTCTCGACCGGAGCGATGCCTGCGGTGGAGCTGCGGACGATCAGGCGCGCCGGAATGCGCAGCTCGGTGCGGGCGCGGCCGGGCTCCGCGATCTCGGCGAGCAAGACGCTCACCGCAGCCCGCCCCTGCTCCCGCGGCACCTGCTGCAGGGTGGTGAGGGAGAACATCTCGGCGAACTCGTGATCGTCGATGCCCGCGACACTGAGCGCGGCCGGCACCTGGATGCCGAGACGGCGTGCGGCGATGATGGCGCCGATCGCCACTTCGTCGCACACCCCGACGATGGCGGTGGGACGCCTGCGCGTATCGCTCAGCAGGTCGGCGGCGGCGGCGTAGCCGCCGGGCAGGGTCACTTCGGAGTGCGCGTGGCGGATGAAGCTCGCCAGCCCGGCTTCGGTCATCGCGTGCTGGTAGCCCGACAGCCGCTCCTGGTCGACGTGGGCCCAGTGGCTCTGCGGTGCACCGCCGACGAACGCGATGTCGCGGTGGCCGAGGGCGATCAGATGCTCGGTCGCCCGCCGTGCCGCGTAGTCGTCGTCGACCGCGACGACGCTCGTCAGCTCGCTGGAGCCGACGACGCTGACGATGGGGCGGTCGATGCGGGTCAGTCGCTCCAACTCGTGATCGACCGGTTCCAGACCGACGGCGATCAAGCCGTCGAATCTCTTGCGTGCGAGGAAATCGTCGAAGATGCGGACACGGCCCTCGGTGCCCGGCTTTGCGTCGTAGAGGGTGAGATCGAGACCTCGTTCCAGCAGCGCCTGCTGGATGCCTTCGAGCACCTCCGCGAAGAACCACCGGTTGACGTACGGCATGACGACACCGATGTTCTGGGTGCGCCCGGTCGCAAGGCCCACCGCACCGGCCGACGGCACGTACCCCAGTTCTGCGGCGGCGGCCTGGACGCGCGACTTGGTCGCTTCCGACACGTATCCGGCGCCGCTGAGAGCGCGGCTGGCCGTCGCTTTCGATACGCCGGCGTGGGCGGCGACTTCGGCGATGCCGGCCATCGGTGCTCCTCCTCGAGCGCTGTTCGCTGACTATCTCACGGCTCAGTATGGAACCGGTTGCTCTCATCTTCGTGTCGCGGGATGCCGCGCGGTAGTGGTTGTTATCGGGTTGTGACAATCGTCGGGTTGCGTCGTGGGAGCGGGTCCAATAGCTTGGCCTGGAATCGGTTCCGGAACGGGGCCGTGTGCACCAGGAATCATCCGAGCACTCAATGAGGAGGAATCACATGGGGATGTCACGGCGGCGCTGGATTGCGCCTCTGGCTGTCATGGGCGTGGCGGCGTTCGCACTCGCGGGCTGCGCCGAGGGCGGCAGTAGCGGCGGCAGCGCCAGCGGAACGGGGGCGGCCGGGGGGACGGTTCGCATCTCGGGCGGTATCACCGGCTCCGAGGCCGACGCCCTCCAGAAGGTCTTCGACGGCTGGAGCAAGACGAGCGGGATCACCGTGCAGTACACCGGTGACAAGAGCTTCGAGGCGAACATCGTCACCAAGGTCACCGGTGGCGACGCGCCCGACATCGCGATCGTGCCGCAGCCGGGTCTGCTGAAGACCCTGGTCGGTACGGGCGACGTCAAGAAGGCGCCGCAGGCGGTGGAGGACAACGTCAACGCCAACTGGTCGCCGGACTGGAAGAAGTACGGCACGATCGACGGCACGTTCTACTCCGCGCCGATGCTCGCCAACATCAAGGGCTACGTCTGGTACTCCCCGGCGAAGTTCAAGGAATGGGGCGTCGAGGTTCCGAAGACGTGGGACGAGCTGCTCACGCTGACCAAGACGATCCAGGAGAAGACGGGGGCTGCGCCCTGGTGCGCCGGCTTCGAGTCGGGCGGCGCCTCCGGCTGGCCGGGCACCGACTGGGTCGAGGACCTCGTCCTGCGCCAGTCCGGCCCCGACGTCTACGACCAGTGGGTCGACGGCTCGGTGAAGTTCACCGACAAGCCGATCGCCGACGCCTTCACCGCGGTGGGCGACATCCTGCTGAACCCGTCGTACGTCAACGCCGGCTTCGGTGATGTCAAGAGCATCAACAGCACGGCATTCGGTGACGTCGCGGCGAAGGTCGCCGACGGTTCGTGCCCGATGACCCACCAGGCGTCGTTCCTGACGGCCAACTTCCTGACGGTGAAGACGGCGTCGGGTCAGGCGCCCAAGGTCGCGCCCGACGGCGATGTCTACGCCTTCGTGCTCCCGGGCTACAAGGAGGGCGCGGCCACGATCGAGGTCGGCGGCGAGTTCGTGGCGGGCTTCTCCGACAACGAGGCGACGCAGAAGGTGCTCGAGTTCATGTCGAGCGCCGACTTCGCCAACGCGCGAGTCAGCGAGGGCGGCGCGATCTCGGCCAACCTCAAGGCGGACCCGAGCAAGGCCTCGAGCGAGTTCCTGACCGAGGCGATGAAGCTGCTGCAGGACCCGAACACCACGGTCCGCTTCGACGCCTCGGACCTCATGCCCGCCACGGTCGGCTCCGGCTCGTTCTGGAAGGGCATGGTCGACTGGATCGACGGCAAGGACCAGGCCAAGGTCCTCAGCGACATCCAGGCCGGCTACAACAACTAGTCACACCAGCCGCGTGACACCGCGGGCGGGATGCCGTAGCCTCGGCATCCCGCCCGTGGCGCCCGCGCCCCGTCTCGCTCCCATTCCGCGTCCACCGAAGCACACGGAGGCTCATCGATGTCCGCACCCACCACCGCGCCCGCGCGAGTCAAGACCGACGGGCTGGCGCCTGACTCCGGTCCGCGCCGCGCCTTCTCACCCCGCGTCACCGCCGGTATCGCCACCGGTGCGCTCGTCATCCTGCTGGCTCTGGTGGTGCTGCTCCTGCTGAGCACTCCCGTAGAGGACCCGGCGAAGATCGTCATCCCCGGAGTCTCGCTCACCGCGTTCTTCCAGTGGCTCGGCGTGATGGGCCCGATCGTGCAGATCCCCATCATCCTCGTCGCCTTCGCCGCCGTGGTCGGTGTGCTGCTCCTGCTGATCGAGTACGCGCCCCGTCCCGGGCGGGTCTACTTCTGGATCCGCCTCGTCGCCTGCTTCGCGATCCCGGTCCTTGCCCTGCTGCTGCTGCGCCCGTACGCGAACGCCTTCATCTACGTGCTCGGCATCGCGCTCGTCTCCGGTGCCGCGCTGTTCGTGCTCGACTACCGGGCACGCAAGGGAGCCGGCTATCTGTTCCAGCTCGTGCTCTTCGCCGCCCCGGCTGCGGTGCTGCTGCTGATCGGTCTCATCTACCCGTTCTTCGCGACGTTCGTGCAGTCGTTCTTCGACAAGACGGGTGCCGAGTTCGTGGGCTTCGACAACTACGTGTGGGTCTTCACGCAGCCCGAGGGCACCTGGTCGGTCATCAACACCGTCATCTGGGTGCTCATCTGCCCGACGATCGCCACCATCGTGGGTCTCGCGTACGCCGTGTTCATCGATCGCGCCGCGGGCGAGCGGTTCTTGAAAGTGCTGATCTTCATGCCCTTCGCGATCTCGTTCGTCGGCGCGGGCATCATCTGGAAGTTCATGTACGACTACCGTCAGGGCGACCAGCTGGGTCTGCTCAACGCCATCATCACGGCGTTCGGGGGCGACCCCGTCGCCTGGCTCAGCGTCACGCCGCTCGTGAACAGCCTGCTGCTGATGGTCGTCTTCATCTGGAGCCAGACAGGACTTGCGATGGTCATCCTCTCCGCCGCGATCAAGGCGGTTCCGCCGGAGCAGGTCGAGGCCGCGGAGCTGGACGGCGCGAACGCGTGGGAGCGGTTCAGGAACGTGACCGTCCCCGGCATCCGCTCGTCGATCGTCGTCGTGGTGACCACGGTCGCCATCGCGTCGCTGAAGATCTACGACATCGTCGCGGTCATGACCGGCGGTCGCGCCAACACGTCCGTGCTCGCGTTCGAGATGGTCAACCAGCAGCAGCGCTTCCAGAGCTACGGGCACGCGGCGGCGCTGGCCGTCGTGCTGTTCATCTTCGTGACGCCGCTGATCGTGTTCAACATCATCCAGATCCGCAAGCAGAGGGAGATCCGATGAGCACCGGAGTCGACATCATCGAGCCCGTCACCGACACCCGCTCGGCTCGACAGGTCTCCCGCGACACGCGCAAGCACGAGGCCATGGCGCGTAAGCGCCTGACCTCCAAGGGGGCGACGATCGCGGCGCTGGTCATCGCGATCTTCTGGACCATCCCGACCTTCGGCCTGTTCGTCACCTCGCTGCGCCCCGGCTCGGACGTGCAGAGCACCGGTTGGTGGACGGTGTTCACCGACCCGTCGTTCACGCTGGAGAACTTCCAGAAGGCGCTGACCTCGGGCGGCACCGCGCTGACTCTGGGCCAGTCGTTCCTCAACTCGCTCGCGATCACGATCCCGGTCGTGTTCTTCGCGCTGGCGGTGGCCTCGCTGCTCGCCTACGCCTTCGCCTGGATCGACTTCAAGGGGCGCAACCTCGCGTTCATCGCGGTGTTCGCCCTGCAGATCGTGCCGCTGCAGATGGCGCTGGTGCCCCTGCTGAGCCTGTTCTCCCGAGGGATGACGATCGGCGACGTCACCGTCTTCCCGGCGCTGGATCTGCGCGGACTCGAGCACAGCTTCGCGACGGTGTGGATCGCGCACACGATCTTCGCGCTGCCGCTGGCGGTGTTCCTCCTGCACAACTTCATCGCGGAGATCCCCAGCGAGGTGATCGAGGCGGCGCGGGTGGACGGGGCCGGCCACGGCCAGATCTTCTTCCGGATGATCCTGCCGTTGGCGGCGCCGGCGCTCGCGTCGTTCGCCGTCCTGGAATTCATCTGGGTGTGGAATGACCTGCTGGTGGCGACGATCTTCGCTCCGTCGTCATCGCTGCCGATCACCCAGTCGCTCAACTCGCTGTCCGGGACGTGGGGCGATCAGTGGTTCCTGCAGGCCGCGGGCACGTTCATCTCGATCATCGTGCCGCTGGTCGTGTTCTTCGCCCTGCAGCGCTTCTTCGTGCGGGGGCTTCTGGCGGGGGCGACGAAGGGCTGATTTTCGGCTGGGTCCTTCGGGAGCGGCGCGGAATTCGTGGGGACGCGAGCCGCGCCGCTCCTTTAGTGTGAAGCCATGAGCAGCCCCGGTGCCACGGCGCCCGCAGCGATCGAGGAGGTCGATCCCGCAGTCGGACTGCGCGCCGCGGAGGTCGACGTCCGGACGGCCGACGGTCGGTCCAACGCCTACCGCGCCGAGACCAGTCGCAGTGCGCTGAGCATCATCCGCGCGAACGTCTTCACGCTGTTCAACGGCATCGTCTTCGCGTGCTTCGGCATCCTGTTCGCCCTCGGACGCTGGCAGGACGCCCTCTTCGGCTTCGCCGCCGTCGCCAACGCGGTCATCGGCTCGGTGCAGGAGTTCCGGGCCAAAGCCGCCCTCGACAAGCTCGCGCTGCTGAACGCCGCGCAGGCGCGTGTGCGACGCGACGCCGTGGAGCAGGACGTCGCGCAGTCGGCCGTCGTGCTCGCCGACATCCTCGTGCTGCGCGCCGGCGACCAGGTGCCGGCCGACGCGCGCATCGTGCGCTCGCGGGGCCTGCAGATCGATGAGTCCATGCTGACGGGCGAGTCGGATGCCGTCGACAAGCACCCCGGCGACGAGGCGCTGTCGGGGTCGATCGTCGTCGGCGGGGAGGGTGATGCGCAGGTCGTCCGCGTGGGCGCCGACGCCTACGCGAACGCGTTCGCCGACGAGGCGAAGCGCTTCTCTCTCGTGGGCTCCGAGCTGCGCGACTCGATCAACCGCGTGCTGAGCTGGGTCGGCTGGGCGATCGGCCCGATCGGTCTGCTGGTGCTGAACGCTCAGATGCAGGTCGCCGGCGGATGGCGCGCCGCGTGGGAGAGCGGCAGCTGGGTGCAGGCCGTCGTCAATACGATCGCATCGCTGACGGCGATGATCCCGCTCGGGCTGGTGCTGATGACCTCGATCACCTTCGCGGTGGGAGCCGCGCGCCTGGCGGCGCGACAGGTGCTCGTCAACGAGCTGCCCGCCGTGGAGGGTCTCGCCCGGGTCGACGTGATCTGCCTCGACAAGACCGGCACCCTGACCGAGGGCGAGATCGCCTACGACGACGCCCACCTGCTCGACGAGGTCGCCGGCTGGCGGCGGACGCTCGGCTGGTACGGCAGCGCTCCGGACGCGAACGCGACGGCACGCACGCTCCGGGAGCCGTTCGCCGCCGAGGCGGCGCAGCGCCCGCGTGTCGCTCGGGAGAGCATCGGGTTCTCGTCCGCGCGCAAGTGGAGCGCCGTGGCGTTCGACGACGACGGCGATCCGGCGGGCACGTGGGTGCTCGGCGCGCCCGAGATGGTGTTCGGCGCCGCCGCGACCGACGCCGCCGACCCGCTCGGAGCGGCCGTGATCGAGCGCGCCTCGACCGGCCGCCGCACCCTCGTGCTCGCCTTCTCGCCGCGGCAGCTGACGACGGCCGATGTCGAGGCGGAGAGCCTGCCCGACGAGCTCGTGGCCGTCGCCGTGCTGACGTTTCGTGAGAAGGTGCGCACCGACGCCGCGCAGACGCTCGAGTACTTCCGCGCGCAGGGCGTCGGCATCCGCATCATCTCCGGCGACAACCCGCGCACGGTGGCGGCGATCGCGCGGGAAGTGGGTATGGACGCCGCGGAGGGCTACGACGCCCGCGCGCTCCCCGACGACGACGAGGCGCTCGCCGCGGTGCTCGAGGAGCACACCGTCTTCGGCCGCGTCACGCCGGATCAGAAGAAGCGCATGGTCCTGGCCCTTCAGTCCCGCGGGCACACGGTCGCGATGACGGGCGACGGCGTGAACGACGCGCTGGCGATCAAGACCGCCGACATCGGCATCGCGATGAACTCGGGCGCGGCGGCGACGAAGGCGGTCGCGCGGCTCGTGCTGCTCGACGGGCGGTTCTCGCACCTGCCCGACGTCGTCGCCGAGGGGCGGCAGGTCATCGCCAACATCGAGCGCGTCTCGATGCTGTTCTTGACCAAGACGACGTACGCGACGCTGCTGGCGATCCTGTTCGGCGTGCTCGTGCTGGAGTTCCCGTTCCTGCCCCGCCAGCTGTCGATCACCGACGGGCTCACCATCGGCATCCCCGCCTTCTTCCTCGCGCTCATGCCCAACGCGCAGCGCTACATCCCGGGGTTCCTGCGCCGTTCGCTGAGCTTCGCCATTCCGACGGGCGTGGTCGTCGCGCTCACCCTCACCCTGTACACCCTCATCGTGCGCGGCGCCGGGACGCCGGTCGACGAGGTGCGCACGGGGGCGACGATCATCCTCGCCGTCGTGGGCATCTGGATCCTCGCGGTGCTCAGCCGCCCGCTCAACCGGTTCAAGGGAGCCGTCGTGGGCGCGATGTTCATCGCCCTCGTCGTGATCTTCTCGGTGGCCCTGTCGCGCCAGTTCTTCCTGCTGGTCGATCCCGGCCAGACGACGGCGCTGGTCGTGACGGCCGGCTGCATCGGCGCCATCGTGCTGATCGAGATCGTGCGGGCCGTGCAGCGCCGCTACGTCGCCCGAGCGCTGCAGGATGCCGCGCCGCACGCCACCCCGCACACCCGGGAGGTGTCGCGACCGGTGCCGGTGACCATCGCCGTGGCGCTCGTCTACGTCGGCGGCCTGGCGAACGCCATGTTCGGGATCCTGTTCCTGCTCACCCGCTACGACGTTCCCGGATCACTGGTGATGAGCGTCTCGCTGATCGGTGCCGGCATCATCCTCTTCGGGCTGCTGTCGGTGGCCGCGGCCGCCGGGCTCGGACGCGGCAGCGGACTGTCGCGTCTGTTCATCAGCGTGCTCGCGGTCGCAATCGTCGGCCTGCAGCTGTGGAGTCTCGCCGTCGACCACGACTGGGACGTCTGGTCCATCGGCCAGATCGTCGTCTACGCGGCGGTGCTCGTGGCAGTGTGGGCACCACCGGCGAATCGCTTCTTCCGCCCCGTCCTGCGAGCCGGATCATGACGGCGCTCATCGTCACCGGCGGACCGGTGATCGACGGGGAGCGGCGGGCGGCGTGATCGCGCCGTCGTTCGCCGACGCCCACGTGCACCTGGGGCTCGTCGCGCTCGAGGCGCTGGACTGCAGCCTCGACGATGCCGGGTCGGAGGCGGCCTGCGCCGTCGTGCCCGACCGACCGGTGCTCCTGCTGGACAGCGACCGACACGGCGGTTGGGCGAACTCGCGCGCGCTGGCCGTCGCCGGCATCGATCGCACGACCCCCGACCCGCCGGACGGGCGCATCGTCCGCCGTGCGGACGGCGAACCGCAGGGGACGCTGCGCGAGGGCGCCGTCGACCTCGTCGGACGCGTGGCGCCCGAGCCGAGTGCCGCCGCGATGGCACCCGGCATCCGTGCCGCCGCCGACCACCTGATCTCCCTTGGCGTCACCGGCTGGCAGGAGGCCGCTCTGACGTCGTTCGGCAGCATCCCCGACTTCAGGACGGCTATCCCGACGGCTCCGCGGGCCTGCGCTATTTCCCCGATGAGCTCGTCCGCAGCGTGGTCGCTGCGCTGAACGCCGCCGAGCGCGGCGCTCGCCGCATACACGAGTGGCTCGCACGAGCTGATCGGCGACGGCGCGGCCGGACGGATCCGTGTCGGTGCCGCCGCCGATCTCGCGGTGGCCGATCGCGATCCCTTCGTCGGCGCGCCCGAAGAGATCGGGTTCGCGCGCACCGCATGGACGGTGTGCGCCGGCGAGGTCATCGCCGCCCACACGCATACGGGCGCAGAGCGCGGCCGGGCAGCGGCGTGCCCCGCCTGCGCGTGAACGGACGGCCTCCGCGCGTCAGCCCGTGCAGCCGAGTCCGGCGCGCAGCGAGGTCATCAGGTCGATCTCGGCGGACTGCGTCGCGATGACGCCCTGAGCCACCGCGAGCGCACGCGGCTCGTGTCCGAGCCGCAGCAACGCCTGCGCCATCGGCAGCGCACCCTGGTGGTGGCGGATCATGAGGCCGAGGAACGTGCAGTCGGCGGTGGTGCCGGATTGCGCCCGCATCGCCGCGAGCTCCTCGGCGCTCGCCATTCCCATCTGCGTCATCAGCTCCGCGTCGGTCGGACGCGCCGCGCCGCCGCCGTGCGGGTGGGAGGTGCCCGCGGCATCCATCCACGCCATGAGTGGACCGCCGCTCTGCGGCAGGCCCCACTTGACGAGCCAGTCGTAGAACTCGCCCTTCTGTGCCGACTGCGTCGTCGCGATGTCGTAGGCCAGGACCCGCACACCGTCGTTCTGCGTCGTGCGGTAGATGTCCATCGCCATCTCGACCGCCTGCCCGTGGTGCAGCTGCATGTCGCGGGCGAACCCGGCCTCGGGGGAGTCGGAGGTGGGTGCCGCCGCAGCCCCGGCCGCGGCGAAGGTGGAGAAGCGGCCGATCGCGAACGCGAGCGCGGCGACGGCGAGCGCGACCAGGAGCACCGCCCACCACGGGGGGAGGGCGCGCCCGTTCGCCGGCTCGGGCGCGGTCACGACTGCTTGCCCGGCCCGTCGACCGCACCACTGCAGGATGAGGTCGGCTCGGGGACGTTCTGGTTGCGCCAGTACTCCTCGAAGAACGACGGGATGCGGGGGTCGGCCGCACTGTCGAGCTTCAGCTGCGCGTTCCACGCGCTGAGCACGATCGGCGTGGGAAGGCCCTCGTACGGCGAGAGGATCACGTACGACGACGGCAGCTGCGCCGTCAACGCATCGAGATCGGCGTCGCTGACCCGCGTCTTGTCGTACGTGACCCACACGGCACCGTGCTCGAGCGAGTGCACGGCGTACTCGTTCTGCTGGGGCTGGTCGTAGATGCCGCAGTTCAGCCAGTACTGGTTGTGCGGGCCGCCCGCGGGGGGATTCTGCGGGTAGTCCACGGTGCCGGCGACGTGCTGCGTCGTGTTCGTGAACGTCTCGACACCGTCGATGGCGGCACCGGTGCCACCGGCCTGGTAGGTGACCGGCTTCGGCGCGAAGGCGATGGATGCCGCGACGACCGCGACGATGGCGACGGCAGCCGTGGCCCCGACGATCCACCACGTGAGACGGCTGCGCCGCCGGCGCGCGAGCTGACGCTGGTACTCGGCGAGCTTCTCCTGCTTCTGGAGCTCGCGTTGCTGCTTGACGGTCAGCTCGAGGTTCGCGCGCGTGGCGGGGTTGCCGCTCGTGCGCTTCTTGTCGGATGGAGTGGGGGTCATGGGTCCTCGGTTCGATTCGCGGTCGGGGGCCGCTCCCGCAGGGGCAGCATGTCGATCGTATGCGGCTGCATGACTCTGAGGCTGGGGAAAAGGTTAGGATCGAAGTCTGCTCGAATCGTTTCGAGCCCTCCCTGTCGTTGTGGTCGCGCGCCGATCCGCTCTCGGCGACCGCTCCCTCCGCTTACACTCGTCTGGACC
>NZ_MKRU01000086.1:0-19393 GCF_001897985.1 Microbacterium sp. 69-7
GAGCCGTCCTATGCCGAGGCGTCGGTCTTCATCGCCCCGCTGTTTACCGGCGCCGGTGTGAAGTTCAAGACGATCGACGCGATGGTGCGGGGAGTACCCGTCGTGGCGACGCCCGTGGGCGCGGAGGGCATCGGCGACGCGGACCTGTTCGCCGGGCTGACGGACGATGCCGACGAGTTCGCCGCATCCGTCGTGGGCGCCCTCGCAGCGAACGGCTCGGCCCGCACCCGTCGCGCGCAGCAGTGGGCGGAGAGCCGCTACGGAGTGACCGCGTTCGAACAACGCCTCCGCGGCCTGTACGCAGGGTTCCCACGAACACCCTGATCTACGATGAAAATCCCGCTCCTTTCCAGTGAGAGCGGCCGAGGAGTCCTGTGTCCCACTTCGTCATCGCCGTCATCCCCGTGTTCCACGCGCCGCCGGCCCTCGCTGCCCGCGTGACCGCCCTCCGGGAGCAGGTCGATGCGGTCGTCCTGGTGGATGACGGGACCCATTCGACGGCGGTGCTCGGCCTCGAGCTCCCCTCCTTGCACATCGTCGAGATCGCCGAGAACTCGGGCATCGGCAACGCTCTGAACGAGGGGGTGCAGCGCGCGCGCGAGCTCGGTGCCACCCACGTGCTCACCCTCGATCAGGACTCGTCCGCCCCCGCCGGGTACGTCGAGAGCGCACTGCGCATCCTCGCGGCATCAGCGGCGTCCGGGGTCGAGGTCGCGGCCGTCGTGCCCGAGTTCGTCGGCGGCCAGCGCGTCCTGCTGCGTGACGGGTTCGCTTTCGATCCGATCCAGGCCGGTCAGCTGATCCCGATCTCGGTCCTCGACGAGGTCGGACCGTACCGCTCCGATCTGTTCATCGACGCGGTCGACTCCGAGTTCTCCATCCGAGCCGAAGAACACGGCCTGCACTTCGTGGTGGCAGCGGGTGCGCAGATCGCCCACGAACTGGGTGAGCTGGTGCCCCTGACGGTCTTCGGCCGTCACCTCGTGATCGCCGGGAAGCCCCGACACGTCCTGTACCATGCTCCGTTCCGCACCTACTACATGGTGCGCAACAGCACCATCCTCGTCCGCGTGTTCGGTCGCCGCCGCCGGCGCTGGATGCTGTTCCGCACCCGCAAGATGGCGGAGATGGTCGTCGGATGCGTCGTGCTGTCGCCGGATCGCGGCGCGCAGTGGCGGGCTGCCGTAGCGGGGCTCTCCGACGGGCTGCGCGGCGTGACAGGTCGCGTCAGCGAGGAGCGGCTGCGTGCCATCCGGGGGAGCCGGCGACGCCGATGAGGCGCCTGTTTCGCCACGAGTTGCTGCGCCGGAGCGCTCTGTTCTCCCTCTCGATCGTCGCTTCGACGCTCGTCGGGGTCTTCTCGCTACCCATCCTGATCACCACCGTCGGCGCCGAGCAGTGGGGGCATCTCGCCGTCATGCAGGCCATTACCCAGTTCGCGTCGGTGATCGTCGCCTTCGGCTGGGGGGCGACGGGCCCGAGCATGGTGTCGGCCATCGCACCCGAGGAGCGCAAGGCGGTGTTCATGCAGTCGTTCTCCGTCCGCGGGACGCTGTTCGCGGTGGTGCTCGTGCCCACCGTGATCCTCTGCGCTCAGCTCACGGGCCAGTCGTGGATCAACGCGGTGCTCGCCGCCGGAACCTACACGTTCGCCGGACTGAGTGCCGCCTGGTACTTCGTGGGCACGAATCGGCCGATCCCGCTCTTCCTCCTCGACGCGACGCCCTCCATCGTGGGTCAGGTGCTCGGCCTGGTCGCCGTCTTGATCACCGGAGATCTGACCGCGTACCTCGCTTGCACCGCGGCGCTGACCGTCGTCGGAGTGGCGGCATCCATGGTCTACGTCGTCACCCGTCCCCAGGACGGCCCGCGTCGGGCCGCGCACCCGACTCCGTGGCGCGAGATCCTGCGCTCGCAGTCCGCAGGAGTGTCGAGCACGATCTCGGCCAGCATGTGGACGGCTGCGCCGACGGTGCTCGTTCAGGCCTTCGCGCCCGCCGCCGTTCCGGTCTTCGCCATGATCGATCGGCTGATGAAATACGGAGTCCTCGCCCTCGCCCCGATCCTGCAGGCCATTCAGGGGTGGGTGCCGGAATCCGGGCGAGCGACCGTGGGCGCCCGAGCGGTGACCGGAGTGAAGGTCGCAACCGGAGTCGGCCTCCTCGGGGGTGTGGCGCTGGCGGCGCTGTCGACCCCGGTGTCGTCGCTGTTGAGTCTGGGAGAAGCCGTAGTGCCGTGGACGGTCGCCGTCATCGCCGGCGCCGCCTTCTGCTTCGAATGCGTAGCTCAGATCGCCGGTCTCTCGGGCCTCGTCGCGCTCGGAGGCTCTCGCCAGCTGGCGCTCTCATCGATCGCTTCCGCCGCGGTCGGCATCCCCGTCATCGCGGCGCTGGTGATCTGGCTCGGACTCTATGGCGCGATCCTCGGCATCCTTGTCGTCGCCGCGGCGCTCGCCGTCTATCGGGCGGTGCACGTCCGACGTTACGCAAGACGGTATCTCTGACCTCGCCGGTCGGCTCGGTACCCTGGGAAAGTGAGCGCCATCGCGCTCGGGATTGGATGTCATGGATCTTCTCATCGTCGGCTCGGGCTTCTTCGGCCTCACCATTGCGGAGCGCGCTGCAGCGGCTGGCCGGAAAGTCACCGTCATCGATCGCCGTCATCACATCGGCGGCAACGCGTACAGCGAGGACGAGGCGACGACGGGCATCGAGGTCCACCGCTACGGCGCGCACCTCTTCCACACCTCGAACGCGACCGTGTGGGAGTACGTGAACCGGTTCACGACCTTCACGAACTACGTGCACCGCGTGTACACGAACCACAAGGGCGTCGTCTTCCCGCTGCCGATCAACCTGGGCACGATCAATCAGTTCTTCCAGGCGGCGCACACGCCGGACGAGGCGCGCGCACTCGTGCACGAGCTGGCGGGGGAGTTCGACCCGAAGGCCGCGCAGAACCTCGAGGAGCGCGGCATCGGCCTGATCGGCCGCCCCCTGTACGAGGCGTTCATCCGCGACTACACGGCCAAGCAGTGGCAGACCGACCCGAAGGAACTGCCGGCGGAGATCATCAGCCGCCTCCCGGTTCGTTACACCTACGACAACCGGTACTTCAACGACACGTGGGAGGGCCTGCCCACCGACGGGTACACCGCCTGGCTGGAGCGGATGGCGGACCACCCCAACATCGAGGTGAAGCTGTCGAAGGACTACTTCGACGAGTCGCAGCCGCTGAACAAGCGAGCCACTGTCGGCCAGGTTCCCGTGGTCTACACAGGTCCCGTCGACCGGTACTTCGACTATGCCGAAGGCGAGTTGTCGTGGCGGACCCTCGACTTCGAGGAGGAGGTCCTCGAGGTCGGCGACTTCCAGGGCACGAGCGTCATGAACTACGCGGATGCCGAGGTGCCCTACACCCGGATCCACGAGTTCAAGCACTTCCACCCGGAGCGCGCCGACCGGTATCCGACCGACAAGACGGTCATCATGCGCGAGTTCTCCCGATTCGCGACCCGCGAGGACGAGCCGTACTACCCGGTGAACACCCCTGGTGACCGTGCTGGGCTGCTCGCCTACCGGGAACTCGCGAAGAGTGAGAAGGACGTCCACTTCGGCGGACGACTCGGCACGTACCAGTACCTCGACATGCACATGGCGATCGGCTCAGCGCTGTCGCTGTGGAACAACCATCTCGCCTGACGGTGAGCGGCCGGGCGGCGGAGGGGCTCAGCCAGCCTCTTCGCCGAAGGTCTCCCGCCAGGCATCCTCGGAGACGAGTTCGGGCAGCGCACGCCGATACTCGTCCGACAGACGAACCCAGCGCCGACGCAGTGCCCAGTGGAGCCGGACGCTCTCGACGAGCATTCGACGGAACTGCGCCCGATCACGGGTGTAGACATTCTTGCCCGAGCCGTCGGCAGCGTTGACCAGGGCGCTGTCGAAGTGCGGGACGCGCCACCAGTGGGCGTCGTCCTTGCCGAATTCCACCTCCGGTTGCGTCACGTTCTCGGGACGCGGCGCGTGGAGCCAATGCGCCGCGAGCGTGGACGCCGTGAACCACCGCAGGCGCAGCCCCGTCGGACTGTCGAACTGGTGACGCTTGAATCGCGGGAACACCTGCCGTCCGCGGCGTGAACGGAGCGGTGTGGCGGTATCGCGGTGCACGACGGTCTCGGGGAAGTCCTTTGCGAGTGCCCGTGCGGCAGGCATCGCCGTCGCGAGGTTCGCTCTCATGTGCGCGGGACCGGAGAGGACGTCGCGCAGCGCCCGGTGCCTCAGGGCCACGGGGTAGTACTGCATCATCATGAGGTGCTTGAGATCCAGCCTCCGGCTGTGCCTCAGAAGGGTGCCTCCCTGCGGCGCCCGAGAGTGCAACAGGCCCGCCACGATGCGGTTGCGCGCATGGAAGTAGGCCTGCCAGTCGATCGAGTCGTCCTTGCCCACCCACGACACGTGCCACAGTGCGACGCCCGGCACCGACACCGTCGGGAAGCCGACCTCGCGCGCGCGCAACGAGTATTCGGCGTCGTCCCACTTGATGAAGGCCGGGAGGGCCAAACCGACCTCGCGGATGATCTCCGTCGGGATCAGGCACATCCACCAGCCGTTGTAGTCCGCATCGAGGCGGGAATGCAGCGACGGGGACTGGCGGAGGTTCGCGACCGAGAAGTCGTGCGGCATCCGCTCCTGACTTAGCGTGCGCCACATGAAGGGCATCTCGTCGACGACCTCTGCCCAGGCGTGCAGTTTGGGGCGGTCGAGCAGATCGAACATGTGGGCGCCGACGATCGTCGGAATCGTGGCGAACCGCGCGAACATGATGGATCGCCGGATCGACTCCGGTTCGATGCGGACGTCGTCGTCCAGCAGCTGCACGAAGTCGCTCTCCGGCCGCTGAAGGGTCTCCGTCATCGCCCGGGCGAAGCCTCCCGACCCTCCGAGGTTCGGCTGCGCCACGATCTGCAGAGTCTCGCCGAGCGCTGCCGCTACTTCTTCGTAACCGGATTCTGCGGACACCAGGCGATCGCCCTGATCGATGACGAACACGCGGTCAAGAAGCGGCAGTACCTCAGGGCTGGCCGCCAGCGCGCGGAGGGTGCCGATGCAGTAATCGGGCTTGTTGAAGGTGGTGATGCCGATGCTCGCCTTGCCTCGCCGGCGCGGTTCCGTCTCGGTCGACCAGGTCGCACCCTCGAAGATGGCGGACTTCTCGTCGGCGGCGACGTCGAACCAGATCCACCCACCGTCGCTGTACTGATTGAGCGTGAGCTCGAACGTTGCGGTGGACTCGCCGTCCACCTCCCGCGTGTCGATCCGCTGTCGCACGCCGCTGCCGGTCGAGCGGTAGACCAGGATCGTGGCCGGGCCGCTCGTGCGCACCGTGAGCGTGACATCGCGCACCGTCGTCCAGTGCTGCCAGTACGACGCCGGGAAAGCGTTGAAGTAAGTGCCGAACGACACGCGTCGCCCCGCGACGATGCGCGCCGTGGTGCGACCGAGGATGTTGCCCAGCTGTGCGCGGCTGGACACGCGCACGGGCTCCTCGTCGATCGAGGTCCACGTCTCGGGATCCACGTACAGCGGCAACAGATCGGGATCGCGCTCGGTGGGAAGGACGGTGTTCTGCAGAATGTGAGTCACGAGAGGCTCCGAGCGTTGCGAGCGGATGAAGGACAGGTCAGGATGCCGTGCCCGCCGCGACCAGCGGCGGCATGGGCTTCCACGCGGCATCCCGCGAGATCTTGCGTCCGTCGCGCAGGCCTCGGAACAGGTTCGAGGTGCCTCGCACGGTGCGCTCGACCAAGAGCAGCCGGATGAGCTCCTTGCCGAACGTGAGCGCGGTGCCGAAGCCGAACAGCACGGGGTTGTAGACGCCCAGGCTACGGTAATAGCGCTTGATGATCGCGCGGTTGCGCATGATGTAGTACCGGTACGCGTTGCTCGACGCGTTCATGTGCCGGATGCCCATGTCCCACTGCTTGATCTCGCGCGTGCGACGCAGCACGAACTCGTTGACGATGACCGAGCGTGTGATGCGCGATGCGAGCCAGCCGTAGGTCTGGTCGTCCCAGTAGATGAAGAAGCGGGGATCGGGCAGGCCGATCTGCCCGACGATGTCGCGGTGGATGAACATGCCCTCGAAGCAGCCGGAGTTCATCTCCTTGTAGCCCGACTCGTCGAAGCCGCTGGGTGCGAACGGAATGGGAATCGCAAGAGGCTCCGCGACGCGGTACTGCCAGTAGAACTCGCTCCCGTCGAAGTCGTAGCGCCGCCCCTGAATCGACTTGAACCGCGGCGCCCACGCGCCCATCTTCGCGAGTCCGTCGGGCAGCACCTCGACGTCGTCGTCCATGAGCCAGATCCACGTCGAGCCGAGCTCGTACGCCACCCGCATGCCCTCGCTGAAACCGCCGGAGCCTCCGGTGTTCTCGTCGAGTCGGCGGTAGACCAGCTCGGCGCCCAGCCGCTCGCGGAACGCCTCGACGACGGCGGTGGTGTCATCGGTCGACGCGTTGTCGACGATCACCACGTGGCCCGGCTTCGGGTCCATCGCGGTGATGCTCTCGAGCAGCTTCGTGAGCAGGCCGGACCGGTTATAGGTGACGATCGCGATCGTCGCGCTGGCGGGCGAGAACGTGTCGTTCGAGGCCGCGTCGGGGCGCGCAGAAATAGAGGCCATAGCGCGAGAAGTCTAACCCGGCGCCCTGCGCATCACCCGAGCCCTTCACCCGCGTGCTCAGCGCGGTACGCGCTCCGTCCCGCCCTGCTCGCCGACCAGCCGCTCTTCCGAGGCGCCGCGTCCCAGCAGCGGTGCCTGCTTGATCTTGAACGCGAGCATGACGATCAGCAGCCACCCGCCGGCGACGATCGGACCGGAGTCGGCCACGCCCTGCACGAGCAGGATCGCTCCGGTCAGCGTCGGCACGAGCGTCACGGGGGAGTAGGGCCGGTCGGCGACGAGGTCCCAGCGGGGGCGGTCGACGGCGAAGAACCAGGAGCGCCACACGTACGCGAAGAAGGTCAGGGCGAGCAGCGCCATCCCGACGATCCCGAGCTGGAGGAGGACGTCGAGCCACACGCTGTGGGCCTGCGTGAGGGCAGAGTCGATGCCGGGGACCCAGGGCACGGATGCCGCGTCCAGCGGCGGCCACGGCGTTGCGAAACCCCACCCTTGCACCGGACGCTCGAGCGCCTTCGCCGCGATCAGGGCCCACGTCTCTTCGCGCCCGTCGAGGTCGGTGCTGCGCCCGAGGAACGAGAAGATCTGACCCCGCCCGAGCCAGACGGCCAGAATGCCGGCCGCGGCGATCACGGCGTAGACGACGTAATACCGGGTGCGCTCGCCGGCGCGCTTCGTGGTGCGCATCACCAGCACCGTCGCGAGCACGAGGACGACCCCCGCCGCTCCGAGCCAGCCGAGGGCCGACCCCGCACGGAAAAAGAGGAAGGACGACAGGGCGAACCACCCGACCAGCAGCGTGCGCCGTGGCGCACGCGAAGCGAAGCGGACGGCGAAGACGACCATGCCCAGCAGCGCAAGAAAGGCCAGCGCCGTGGCATCCCCGACGATGCCCTGGATGCGCCCACCGCTCATCAGCTGATCGTGTGACCAGACGACGGCCCCGTCGGCGACCACACCGTCGGGCCGTGCGAAGCCGGGAAGCAGTACGCCGTGCCAGACGAGAGACACCCAGAGCTCGAACAGCAGCGACAACCCGAGCACCCACTTGAGTGCCGACGCCATCGCACGCACGAGCTCACGCCACGTCAGCACCGCGCCCACGAAGAGGGCCTGCATCGTCGTCACCAGCAGGAGGACGAGCGTCGCGGCCGTCGCCGCGAGATGCGTCGTCCACAGCAGCGAGCACACCGCCCAGAGGGCATAGGAGAGAGCGAACCACGGCAGTCGACGCCACTGCACCGGGGGACGCGAGAGCGCCCACACCGACGCCGAGACGAGCCCGGCGACGACGACCGCGACGGCGGTGGCGGGGATGCCGAGCGCCAGCGGCCACGCGGACCCGGCGAGGGCCGCGGCGAGGACGAAGATGCACCACCCCCGCAGCAGCAGGTGGCCCGACGTCGCGCGGATCGGCGCGGTCGGCGGCGCCGCGACCGGATGCTTCGTGTGGACGGCCATGGTCTGATCAGAGTAGCGCGGCGGCGGTCCTAGGCTGGGGGCATGCTGACGCCGATCTCCAACGATCCTCGCGACTACTCCTGGGGTTCCCCGACCCTCATCCCCGCCCTCGAAGGACGCCAGCCGACGGGGGCTCCCGAAGCCGAGATCTGGTACGGCGACCACCCGGGCTGCCCGTCGCGGACGTCCGACGGTCGCACCCTCGACGTGGCCCTCGCCGAGGCGGGACGTCCCGCCCTGCCGTTCCTGCTGAAGCTTCTCGCCGCCGCATCCTCACTGTCCATCCAGGCCCACCCCACGCGCGCCCAGGCACAGGAGGGGTTCGCGCGGGAGGAGCGCGCCGGCATCCCGCGCGACGCCGCCGACCGTCTCTATCGCGACGACAACCACAAGCCGGAGATCATCGTCGCCCTCAGTGACCGCTTCCGTGCGCTCGTCGGACTCCGCCCGCTCGCCGAGACCCGTCGCTTCCTGTCCGTGCTCGCCGCCACCGGCGACGACGTCCCCGCCGGTGTGGCCCAGCTGCAGAGCCGCCTCGCCGTCGACGACGACGGGCTCGCCGCCGAGCGTGCTCTGCGTGACGTGCTCGCCTGGGCGCTCGACGAGGCGGATGCCGCGACGGTGGCATCCGTGGCCGCGGCTCTCGACGCCGCGGCGGACGCCGGCGAGACCGAGTTCGCCGATGAGATCGCGGTGCTGCGCGCCGCGGCATCCGACTTCCCGGGCGATGGCGGGCTGATCGTGGCCCTCCTGATGAACCTCGTGACCCTCCGCCGCGGCGAGGGGCTGTTCGCTCCGGCCGGGGTGCTCCACGCCTACCAGTCGGGCCTGGGCGTCGAGCTGATGGCCGCGAGCGACAACGTCATGCGGGGAGGCCTCACCCCCAAGCACGTGGACGTCCCGGAGTTGCTGCACGTGCTGGACGCGACTCCCGCCCCGGCTCCCGTCATCCGTCCGCGCCCCCTCGCCGACGGGGTCGACGTCTACGACACCCCCGTGGACGATTTCCTCCTCGAGCGTGTCACCGTCGCCGGCGACACCGTTCGCGTCGCGGTGCACGGCCCGGCGATCGCGCTCTGCACCGTCGGGGAGGTCGTCGTGGCCGGTGCGTTCGACTCGGCGGCGCTCCGCCCCGGAGCAGCCGTGCACATCGCCGATGAAGACGCCGTCGAGGTCTCCGGCACGGGCGAGCTCTTCCTGGCCCAGCCCGGCTCCTGACCCACCGGCATCCGTCAGTGCGGCGCGGCCGCGACACGCCGACGGGCGTGCGTGAAGGTTCAATCCCGTGTTGAGGGTTTACGATCTGCGACTTGACCGCGGCGAATGACAAGGGTGTAATTATTCCAACACGCGCATCGGCGCATCGGGAAAACGTGGGGAGAACGATATGACGGGTTACCGCTCCGGCGTCCCCGACAACTGGTTCGTCGACCCGGTCAATCTGGGTGTGCCGGGAGTGCGTCGTCCGTCCGTCGCCGACGAGGACACCGCGCTCGCCTGGCAGGCCGACGCCCTCTGTGCGCAGACCGACCCCGAGGCCTTCTTCCCGGAGAAGGGTGGGTCGACCCGCGACGCGAAGCGCATCTGCACCTCGTGCGACGTGCGCGGCGAGTGCCTCGAGTACGCCCTGCAGAACGACGAGCGCTTCGGCATCTGGGGTGGACTCAGCGAACGCGAGCGCCGCAAGCTCAAGCGTCGCGCCTGATCGCGGCGACCGCTTCGGCGGCGTGACCGATCACGAGACTCGCGGGCGACGTCCGCGTTCTGCGCCAGCTCCCGCTTAGGCTGACGACGTCATGCCCGCCCGAGTTCACGCACTACTGGTCGTGCGCCCTGATGCGCGCGTGGCCACCGACATCCGTCTCGACCGCGTCCTTTCCGCGCTCGCGGCCCAGGCGCGCCCGGTGGACACGCTCACCATCGTGCTGTGCGGCCCACACGCAACCGATCGCGAGCTTCAGCGCATCGCGGGCGAGTCCGCCGCCGAAGCCGTCATCACCGCCGATCGCGGGACATCCTTCGCCGACGCCCTCGCACTGGCGAGCCGACGGCTCGGTGGGGATGCCGTGTGGGTGCTCGACCAGGACACCACACCCGCGCCCGACGCGCTCGTTCGCCTCATGGGCGCTCTCGAGACCGCGCCCTCGGTCGCGATCGCCGCGCCGAAACTCGTCCGCGCCGACGACAACGACCGCATCGTGTCTCTCGGTGTGTCGATGACGCGGGGCGGCCGCGCCGTCGGTCTCGCCGACGGGGAGCACGATCAGGGTCAGCATGACGCCAGCGAGGACGTTCTCGGCTCGGATGTCCGCGGCATCCTGGTGCGCACCGACGCGTGGCGCGCGCTCGACGGTCTCGATTCGGCGCTGGCGGGCGCGGACGAAGGCCTCGACCTCGGTGTGCGCGCGCGTCTGCGCGGCGGCCGTGTCGTCCTCGCGCCCCAGGCTTTCGTCGCCATCGCAGATCCCGATCGCACCGACCCGCCGACCCTCGGCGACCGCTTCGAGCCGGTCGGGGTGCGTCGGGCCTACAGCCGCCGCACGGCGCAACTGCACCGTCGACTCGTGTACGCGCCGGCGGTCGCCGTCGCGCTGCACTGGCTCTCCCTGCTGCCGCTGGCGGTCCTCCGCTCGGTCGCCCTGCTCCTCGGCAAGCGTCCGTCGATGATCGGTCCGGAATGGGGCGCCACGCTGACGGTGCTGCTGCGTCCCGCCGCCGTCGCCCGCGCACGCCGCGGCATCCGTGCCGGCCGCCGCGTCTCCTGGGCGCAGCTGGCACCGCTGCGGGTCAGTCGGGTCGAGCTGCGTCAGCGTCTCGACGACGACGTGATCATCGACGGCACCGCGCGCGGTGAACTGCACTTCTTCTCCGGGGGCGGTGCCTGGATCGTCCTCGGAGCCCTGCTCGTCTCGGTCCTCGCCTTCCTGTCGCTGCTCGCGTGGCCGGTGCTCGGCGGGGGAGGCCTTGCGCCGCTGCGGGCGACCGTCGGCCAGCTCTGGGCCGATGCGGCATCCGGGGCCCGGCCTCTCGGCTGGGACACGCAGGGGCCGGCCGACCCGTTCAGTGCCGTCGTCGCCGTGCTCGGCTCGCTCTGGCCCGCCGCGCCCTCGCGCGTCCTCGTCGTCGTCTGGGTGCTGGCGATCCCCCTGTCCGCCCTGGGCGCCTGGTTCGCCGCCACGCGTCTGACCGACAACGCGCTCGCCCGCGCCGTCGTGGCCGTGGGCTACGCGCTCGCGCCGAGCCTGCTCGACGCCCTGGCGTCGGGACGGCCGACCGTCGTCATCGCACACCTCCTGCTTCCCTGGTTGCTGTGGACCGCGGTCGCGGCGCACCGCTCGTGGACAGCGGCGGGCATGGGATCGGTGATCGCCGTCGCGGTGCTCGCCAGCGCCCCGTCGCTGGCTCCGGCCCTCATCGTGCTGTGGCTCGTGGCGATCGTGCTGACGGCGGCGCTCGGTCGGGGGCGAGGCCTCGCGCGCGTCGTCTGGCTGCTCGTTCCGTCGGTGATCGTCTGGGCGCCGATGATCTGGCGTCGCCTCACCGCCGGCGATCCGTGGGCCCTGATCGCCGACCCCGGCGTGCCACTGCCGTCGGGGGAGTCGACAGATCTCGCCCGCCGTGTCGCCCTCGCGCTCGGATTCCCCACCGCTCGCGGTTCGGAGTGGGGTCAGCTCCTCGACGGCACGGGGCCGTGGCCGTTCCTGCTCGTCGTGCCCGTGATCGTGCTCGCGGTGGCCGCCCCCATCGTGTCGCGCACGCTGTCGTCCGCGATCGTCCTCATGATCGCGCTCAGCGCCCTCGCGACGGCGGTCGCGGTCATCGGCATCGTCGTCACCTCGGATGCCGGGACCGCCATCGCGGTCTGGCCGGGCGCCGCCCTCAGCCTGTACTGGCTCGCCCTGCTGGGATCGGCAGCGCTGACGATCGACGCGCTGCCGGCGCCCCCCCGACTCCGTGGACCGCTCGCCGCCCTGGCGCTGACCGCCCTCGCGGTCAGTGCGGTCCCCGTGATCACCGCGCTGCCCCGCGGCACGTCGGCCGTCACGAACGGCCCGAGCAGCACCCTGCCGGCCTACGTCGAGGCGGAGGGGCGATCGGGGTTGGGCAACGCCACCTTCGTGCTCACCGCCGCGGCCGACGGATCCGTCGTCACGGATGTCGTCTGGGGTGAGACCTCGGCCCTGGGCGGGCAGAGCACCCTGCGCTCGGCGCGTTCTTCCACCGATGCCGGCGACGCCGAAGCCGCGGAGCTGACGGCCGAGCTCATCGCCGTGCCCTCGGGCGACGCGGTCGCGCGTCTGGGGGCGCACGGGGTCGCGTTCGTGCTCCTCGGCGGCACCGCCGAGGGTGAGAGCGACGCGGCGCGTGCGGTGCGCATCGCGGCCGAGACCGCCCTCGATCAGCGTCAGGATCTCGAGATCGTCGGCGACACCGCGAAGGGCAAGCTGTGGCGGGTCACCGCCCCGGTCACGGATCGCGTGGCGACATCGGCGGTCGACAACGCCCGCACCGCCGCGGTGCAGATCGGGGTCGTCCTGATCGCCCTACTCCTCGCTCTGCCCACCCGGCGCTCCCTGCGGCTGAACCGTCGTCGCCCGCGCGTCATCGGCGCGCGGCGCGCGTCCGGAGGAGGACTCCGATGAGCACCCGCCTGCCCGGCCTTCGTCGCCTCACGACCGTGCGGGTCGCCGTCGGCACCGTCATCACGGCAGCCGCGGTGGCGGCCGGCGCGGCATTGGTCGCGCTGCCGCTTCCCACGCACACCGACGACTCCGCCCTCTCGATCGCCGCGCACGCGCCGGCGACAGCATCGATCGCGACGTGCGTCGGTCCCGTCCTGGCCCCGGGGCGCGATGCGACCCGCGCCGCGCAGCTCACCGATGCCGCCCCGGCCGCGCTGACCTCCGCCGCGCTGTCGAAGGCGACCCCGACGGATGCCGCGACCTCCACCCTGGCGGCCCCCGACGTGACCGGGGGAACAGGCCCGACCGCGCTGCGGGCCGCTCCGGTGGGCGGACAGCCCGCCGAGATCGCTGCAGCGACCTCGGCGCAGGTGAGCGCGGACGATCTCAGCGGGTTCGCCGCGTCCTCCTGCGCCCGGCCCGAGATGGAGTCGTGGCTCGTCGGCGGCTCCGGGGGGACGGGCGCCTCCGATCTGGTCGTCCTCGAAAACCCGGGCGTGGTCGCGGCGCGCGTCACGATCACCGTGTACGGCGCCTCCGGTGGCGCCGTGCCCGTCGCGGGCAACGCGATCGTGGTCGCCGCCGGCACACAGCGGATCATCCCCCTCGCCTCCCTCGCCCTGCGCGAGGACAACCCGGTGCTGCGCGTGACGTCGGCCCAAGCCCCCATCCGCGCCGCGCTGCAGACCAGCCTCACGCGCGTTCTCGTGGCCGGCGGCGTCGATCAGGTCGGCGCCGCCGCCGTCCCCGACACGGATCTCGTGATCCCGGGCGTTCCCGTCGTGACGACGCAGGGCGGCGCAGGCGAGAGCAACGCCCCGACGTCGCTGCGGCTGCTCTCCCCGGGCGCCGACGCCCAGGCGACCGTCACCGTCGTGCGCGACGGTGCGGCAGTGGGCGCACCGCAGGCGGTCCCCCTGAAGGCGGGCGTACCTCTCAAACTCGATCTGGGCGGACTCGCCACCGGCACGTACGCGGTGCGGGTGAGCGCGACGGCCCCGGTGACGGGCGCCGCCTGGGCCACGTCCGGCTTCGCAGCCGGAAGCGACTTCGGCTGGTTCGTCGCCGCCGACGCGATCTCCGCGCCCGCGCTCGTCGCCGTCGCCGCGGGAGCGGCGCCGACGATGACCATCGTCTCGTCGACAGGCGAGCCCCAGACGGTCGTGCTCACGGCGGCATCCGGTACCGGCGCGAAGACCGACATCTCTGTGCCGGGTGGCGGCGCCGTCACCGTCTCTGTGCAGGCCGGGGACGTCTACCGCCTCGATCCGGGAACGGGAAGTGTCCGCGCTGCCATCACGTACGCCGGTGCCGGCGCTATCGCCGGCTACCCCGTCGCGCCGAGCGCGGCGGCGGCGTCGGCGGTCACCGTCTACCCCCGCTGAGCGCCCCCGACACCGCCCGTCGGTGCGGAACGCTCAGAGAAAGCGGAACCGCTCCGGCCCGAGATCCCACGGGTCGCGGTCCAGATACTGCGCGGCCGCGCGGAAGACGCAGCCCTCGATGGCCATGCGCCGGTGCAGCTCGTCCTCCCGATGCAGGCTCCCGAGCCGTTCGATCGGCAGGCGGTACAGCACGATGCGCCGCTCTTCGGTCGAGACCGTCCACCGCGGGATGCCGTCCTCATCGGATGCCGGTGGCATGGCCGCCACCTCGAAGCGGACCTCTCGCAGCTCCGGCCAGGCGCTGCGCAGGAACTCCGCCGCCGTGCCGACGACGAAGTCGAAACGTTCCTCGCGCGTCTCCTGCGCCGGAAGCGGCGGCCGCACCACGGGACTGCGGTCCTCCCGACCGTGGCGTCCGTGGCGGGACGGCCGCACCCGCGGGGGAGTGCTCGCGCGCCGCCTCATCATGTTCCGAGTCTAGGTCAGCGTTCCCCGCCCGGGTCGGCGATGCGTCCCGCGGCGGCGCGGCATCCCACGCCTCGTGCGCCGCCGCCGGTAGCGTGAGGACGATGCGTACCCGACTGTGTTCGAAGGTGGGCTGTGCCCGCGAGGCCGTGACGACCCTGACCTACGACTACGGCGATCAGATGGCCGCCCTCGGCCCGCTCGGCGCAGCGACCGACCCGCACGCGCACGACCTCTGCGCCATCCACACCGACCGCCTGTCGGTGCCCAAGGGGTGGGTCGTCGTCCGCCACGAGACGCTGCGCGTCTGAGGCTCGGCCGGCGTCAGGACGAGGGTGCGAGAATGGGCGGATGCCGACCACTGCCGCCCCCGCCCGCATTCATGACTTCGTCGTCGCCGACCTGAGCCTCGCCGAGGCGGGTCGTCATCAGCTGCGCCTCGCCGAGAACGAGATGCCCGGCCTGATGGCACTGCGCGAGGAGTTCGGTCCCCTCCAGCCGCTGGCCGGTGCCCGCATCGCCGGCTCGCTGCACATGACCGTGCAGACCGCCGTGCTCATCGAGACGCTCGTGGCTCTGGGTGCGCAGGTGCGCTGGGCCAGCTGCAACATCTTCTCGACGCAGGACGAGGCGGCCGCCGCGGTCGCGGTCGGCCCGCACGGCACCGTGGACCAGCCGGCCGGAGTTCCGGTCTTCGCGTTCAAGGGTGAGACGCTCGAGGAGTACTGGCAGCTGGCCGATCGCATCTTCGACTGGTCGGCCGAGGGCTTCGACGGGCCCAACCTCATCCTCGACGACGGCGGCGACGCGACCCTGCTGGTGCACAAGGGCGTCGAGTTCGAGAAGGCGGGCGCGGTGCCCGCGGCATCCCCGTCCGACTCGCACGAGTACCGCATCGTCCTCGACACGCTCCGCGCGAGCCTGGCCCGCGACCCGCAGCGCTTCACGCGGATGGCGGCGCAGATCCTCGGCGTCACCGAGGAGACCACCACCGGCGTGCACCGGTTGTACGAACTCGCCGCAGCCGGGACGCTGCTGTTTCCGGCCATCAATGTCAACGACTCGGTCACCAAGAGCAAGTTCGACAACAAGTACGGCATCCGCCACTCGCTTCCGGACGGTCTCAACCGCGCCACCGACGTGCTCATCGGCGGCAAGGTCGCCTACGTCGTCGGCTACGGCGATGTCGGCAAGGGAGCGGCCGAGGCGCTCCGCGGTCAGGGCGCCCGCGTGATCATCGGGGAGGTCGACCCCATCTGCGCGCTGCAGGCGGCGATGGACGGTTTCCAGGTCGCCCGCTTGGAGTCGGTCATCGGCGATGTCGACATCCTCATCACGGGCACGGGGAACACCCGGGTGGTCACGGTGGATCACCTTCAGAACCTCAAACACCTTGCCATCGTCGGCAACGTCGGACACTTCGACGACGAGATCGACATCGCCGGGCTCGAAGCGATCCCGGGTGTCGAGAAGATCGAGATCAAGCCGCAGGTGCACGAGTACCGGCTGCCGGGCGGTGACGACCGTGCGCCGCGCAGCATCCTGGTCATGAGCGAGGGGCGACTGATGAACCTCGGCAACGCGACCGGGCATCCCTCCTTCGTGATGAGCGCGTCGTTCACCAACCAGGTGCTGGCCCAGATCGAGCTGTACACGAAGCGGGAGCAGTATCCCGTCGGCGTGTACGTGCTGCCGAAGATCCTGGATGAGAAGGTGGCGCGACTGCATCTGGCGGCGCTCGGTGTTCAGCTCACCGAGCTCACGCCGGAGCAGGCCGCGTACATCGGTGTTCCCGTGGAGGGGCCCTACAAGCTGGAGCATTACCGCTACTGACGGTCGATGTTCCCCGGACCGGGTGCAGGCGACCCATAGCTGCGGCACAGCGAATGTTCACCCCACTTTTGTTTTGATTTCTTCAAAACTAGGTAAGGTGGAGGCATGGCCTCGCTCGCAACACCCGCGCACGGCGCAGACGCCGTCGACGCCGCGGCGGCGCTGCGGGCGGCAGGGCTGAAGGTCACGGATTCGCGTGCAGCGGTCTACGACACGCTGCGAACGCACGCGCACGCCAGCGCGGAGGACGTCTTCCTCGCGATCGTGGAGCGGATGCCGCGTGCGAGCCGCCAATCGGTGTACAACGCGTTGGGTGATTTCGCCGATGCGGGGCTCGTACGCCGCATCGAGCCGGCGGGCCGGCCGATGCTCTTCGAGCTGCGGGTCAGCGATAACCACCATCACCTCGTGTGCACCTCGTGCGGCGCGGTCGTCGACGTGGACTGCGCCATCGGCGCGGCGCCGTGTCTCGAGCCCTCCGACAGCCACGGCTTCATCCTCACCACGGCGGAGGTGACGTACTGGGGCGTGTGCCCCGCGTGCGCACGAGCCGCCACCCCACCCCTCACGGAAGGAACATCATGACAGACCAGGACCCGACCAGCGCCGGCATCGGCGCTGACGCGACCGACATCGACCAGTCCGTCACCGTCACCGACACCGACGAGGCGTACGCCGAGGAGGCCGCGACCTGCCCGGTCATCCACGCGCAGCCGCACCCGACGAGCGGGTCGGCCAACCGGGTCTGGTGGCCCAACCAGCTCAACCTCAAGATCCTCGCCAAGAACCCCCAGGTGCGTAACCCTCTGGACGCGGACTTCGACTACGCCGCCGCCTTCGAGTCGCTCGACCTGGCGGCCGTCAAGAAGGACATCGAAGAGCTGCTCACCACCAGCCAGGACTGGTGGCCCGCCGACTTCGGCCACTACGGACCGCTGATGATCCGCATGGCGTGGCACTCGGCCGGCACGTACCGGGTGACCGACGGTCGCGGCGGCGGCGGCGCCGGTCAGCAGCGATTCGCACCGTTGAACAGCTGGCCCGACAACGTCAACCTCGACAAGGCGCGCCGACTGCTCTGGCCCGTCAAGAAGAAGTACGGCCAGTCGATCTCCTGGGCCGACCTCATGATCCTCGCCGGCAACGTCGCGCTGGAGTCGATGGGTTTCCGCACGTTCGGCTTCGCCGGCGGCCGCGCCGACGTCTGGGAGCCCGATGACGACGTGTACTGGGGTCCCGAGACCACCTGGCTGGGCGACGAGCGCTACTCCGGAGACCGCGAGCTGGACAAGCCCCTCGCGGCCGTGCAGATGGGTCTCATCTACGTCAACCCGGAAGGACCGAACGGCAATCCCGACCCGCTGGCCTCCGCCCGCGACATCCGTGAGACGTTCGGTCGCATGGCGATGAACGACGAGGAGACCGTCGCGCTGATCGCGGGCGGCCACACGTTCGGAAAGACGCACGGCGCGGCATCCGACGACAACCTCGACGACAACCCGGAGGCTGCCGGCCTGGAGGCTCAGGGCCTCGGCTGGAAGAACAACCACGGCACCGGGCGCGGCGACGACACGATCACCTCGGGTCTGGAGGTCACGTGGACCTACCACCCGACGCGCTGGGACAACGAGTTCTTCCACATTCTGTACGCGTACGAGTGGGAGCTCATGAAGAGTCCCGCCGGTGCCCACCAGTGGCGGCCGAAGGGCGGTCAGGGCGCCGACATGGTGCCCCTGGCCCACAGCGACGGCAAGCGCGAGCCGCGCATGCTCACCAGCGACCTCGCCCTGCGCATGGACCCGGAGTACGACAGGATCTCGCGGACCTTCCGGGACGACCCGGATGCCTTCGCGGACGCCTTCGCGCGCGCATGGTTCAAGCTGACGCACCGTGACATGGGACCCGTCACGCGCTACCTCGGACCGGAGGTGCCGGCTGAGGAGCTCCTGTGGCAGGACCCGGTTCCGGCGCCGACCGGCACCGGGCTGGATGGCACGCAGGTCGCCGACCTGAAGGCGCGCGTGCTCGCGTCCGGCCTGACGGTCTCCGAACTGGTCGCGACGACGTGGGCGGCGGCATCCTCCTTCCGCGGCAGTGACAAGCGCGGGGGCGTCAACGGCGCACGCATCCGCCTCGCGCCGCAGAAGGACTGGGAGGTCAACAACCCCGCCCAGCTGCACCGGGTGCTCGGCGTGCTCGGCGGTATCAAGACGGATGCCGCCCAGGCCGGTATCGACGTCTCCCTCGCCGACCTGATCGTCATCGCGGGCAATGCCGCCGTCGAGAAGGCGGCGGCCGATGCGGGCGTCGCGGTGGACGTGCCGTTCCACGCGGGACGCACCGACGCCTCGGAGCAGCAGACCGACGTCGAGTCCTTCGCCTACCTGGAGCCCGCGGCCGATGGCTTCCGCAACTACCAGGGTCCGCTGGCCCCGATGCCCGCGGAGTACCACCTCATCGACAAGGCGAACCTCCTCACCCTCACGGCTCCGGAGATGACCGTCCTGGTCGGAGGCCTGCGTGTGCTGGGCGCGAACTGGGACGGTTCGCCGTACGGCGTGTTCACGGACCGGGTCGGGGTGCTCTCGAACGACTTCTTCGTGAATCTGCTCGACCTCGGGACGACGTGGACGCCGCTGGACCCCGGCTCCCACGCCTTCGCGGGGGTCAAGGACGGCTCGGGCGAGAAGGTCGGCGTCGGCACGCGCGTCGATCTGCTCTTCAGCTCGAACTCCGAGCTGCGCGCGCTTGCCGAGGTGTACGCCTCGGACGACGCGACCGAGAAGTTCGTCCGCGATTTCGTCGCCGCGTGGACCAAGGTCACCGAGCTGGACCGCTTCGACCTCCACCGCTGAGCACGCATCCACACGACGGCGGGGCCCCTTC
>NZ_MKRU01000086.1:19463-85842 GCF_001897985.1 Microbacterium sp. 69-7
CCGTCGTCCTGCGCGGCACGCGGTCTCAACCCAGACACGTCGGATACTGTGTTGTTGCGCCCTGCCGCGCCGCGGCATCCGGCCCACCCGAAGGACGAATCAGGCCATATGACTTCCCGCATCCTCGTTGTCGACGACGACATCGCGCTCGCCGAGATGATCGGTATCGTGCTGCGCACCGAGGGCTTCGAACCGCTGTTCTGCGCCGACGGCACCGCCGCCGTCGAGATGTGGCGGGAGGAGCGGCCCGACCTCGTGCTCCTGGATCTGATGCTGCCGGGGATGGACGGCATCGAGATCTGCACGCGCATCCGTTCCGAATCGGGCGTTCCGATCATCATGCTCACCGCACGCACCGACACCGCCGACGTCGTTCGCGGGCTCGAGTCCGGCGCGGACGACTACATCGTCAAGCCCTTCAACCCGAAGGAGCTCGTCGCGCGGATCCGCACGCGGCTGCGACCCGCCGCTGAGGCGACGGGCGGTGATCTTCGCATCGGCGACGTCGTCGTCGATGTCGCCGCCCACGAAGTGCGCCGGGGGAGCGAGGTCATCGCGCTCACCCCGCTGGAGTTCGAGCTGCTGGTGGCCCTCGCCTCGAAGCCGCAGCAGGTGTTCTCGCGCGAAATGCTGCTCGAGCAGGTCTGGGGCTATCACTACAAGGCCGATACTCGTCTCGTGAACGTGCACGTGCAGCGGCTGCGCGCGAAGGTCGAGATCGATCCCGACAACCCGCGGATCGTCATGACGGTGCGCGGCGTCGGCTATCGCGCCGGCGCGGTGGTGTGATCGGCCGCTCATGACGCCGCAGACGGCGACCGTGCCGACGCTGACCGGCTGGCGCGATTGGCTCAGCTGGCCGCGCCGTGTGGCATATGCGTGGGCCCGGTCGCTGAGGTTTCGCACGCTCGTCATCACGATCGGTGCGACGGCTCTGGCCATCCTCATCGCGTTCGTCGCGATGGCGCTCGCGATCCAGAACGACCTCTTCGAGTCCCGCGTCCAGCAGGTGCAGGAGGCCGTGCAGCGCGCTACGCAGTCCACCCAGCAGACGCTCAACGCCGCGCAGATCGACGGCGACGGTGCCGCTTTGCAGTCGCTGTGGAACAATGCGACCGATTCGATCGCGCGGCAGGCCGGGACCGACATGATCGCCGCGTTCCGCATCTCGGATGAGCCGTCGACGATCGCGCCGCAGGACTTCCAGCGCGGAGGGCTGACCGCGGGGTTGATCACGCCCGGGCTGCGCGGCGCCGTTCAGGGCGACAGCCAGAAGCGCTGGTGGCAGTCCGTCGGCCTGCCGGCCGCCGACGGCGGCACGGTGCCCGGGATCGTCGTCGGTCAGCAGCTCGAGTTTCCCGAGGTCGGCGCCTACGAGTTCTACTTCGCCTACGACCTCGCCCCGGAGCAGCAGACCCTGCAGTTCGTCCAGATCACCCTGTGGCTCGTGGGCGCCGGGCTCGTGCTGCTGATCGCGGCGATCTCCTCCTTCGTGCTGCGCTCGGTGACCGTTCCGATCGCCGAGGCCGCCGAAACCAGCGCGACCCTCGCCGCCGGCGATCTCGCTGTGCGGCTGCCGGTGCGAGGGGAGGACGAGTTCGCGATCCTCGGCCGCTCGTTCAACGCGATGGCCGACAGCATCGAAGCCCAGATCAAGGAGCTCGCCGAGCTCTCGCTCGTGCAGCAGCGCTTCGTCTCCGACGTCTCCCACGAGCTGCGCACACCACTGACGACCATCCGCCTGGCCAGCGACATGCTCAACGACCAGCGCGACTCCTTCGATCCGACGACCGCCCGCGCCGCGGAGCTGCTGCATGCACAGGTGCAGCGCTTCGAGACGCTCCTGACCGATCTGCTGGAGATCAGCCGCTACGACGCAGGCTCGGTGCAACTGGAGTACGAGCCGACCAGCCTCGCGCATCTCGCCGAGGACGTCATCGCCTCGATGCAGCAGCTGGCCGATCAGCATGGGACGGACGTGCGCCTGGTCGCCCCCGGAGGCTACTCTCCGGTCGACATGGATCCCCGCCGTGTCCGGAGGATCGTGCGCAACCTGCTCGGCAACGCCATCGAGCACGGCGAGGGTCGTCCCATCGTCGTCACCGTGGACAGCAACCAGCGGGCGGTCGCGATCGGCGTCCGTGACTACGGACTCGGCATGAGCGCCGCCGACGCCGAGCGCGTGTTCGACCGCTTCTGGCGCGCCGACCCGTCGCGCAAGCGCACGATCGGCGGCACGGGACTGGGGCTGTCGATCGCGCTCGGTGACGCGAAGCTGCACGGCGGCACCCTGGCCGTCTGGTCGGATCTCGGCCGCGGCACGAACTTCGTGCTGACGCTGCCGCGGCAGGGCCAGCCCATCGACGGCTCGTCACCTGTTCCCCTCGACCCGGGCGAGGACGGCGTCTCGCTCGACGACCTCGGCTTGACACAGCCGATCACCGTGTTCGACAAAGGGGGACGATCATGAGTGTTCGGCGTCTGCGCCGGGCGGGCATCACCGTGCTCGCGGGAGCGCTCATGGTGGTGCTCGCCGCGTGCGCGGGTCTGCCGACCTCCGGACCGGTCAACCCGGGCGTGCGGATCGTGGACGACGGGACCTCCGGCGACATCGCGTTCATCCCGAAGGGGCCGGTGAAGGACGCCACCCCCCAGCAGATCGTGGAGGGGTTCATCGCGGCCGGCACCGGCCCCACCAACAACTGGGAGACGGCGCAGCAGTTCCTCGCTCCCAGCTACAAGGGCACCTGGAAGCCGCAGGCCGGCGTCACGATCTACGCCTCCGGGCAGCGCACCCTGCAGCAGAGCCCATCCGGCGACATCGTGCTGACGGTCTCGCCGGTGGCGACGGTGGATGCCACGGGGGAGATGAGCCCGGCATCCGACAACGGCCCCATTCCCCTGACCTTCAAGCTCGCTCAGCAGGACGACGGGCAGTGGCGGATCACCCAGGCACCCGACGGGATCGTGCTCGACAAGGCCCAGTTCCTGGCCGTGTTCGGGAACTATTCGCTGATGTACTTCGATCCGACGTGGACCTACCTGGTGCCCGACGTGCGGTGGTTCCCTCGGTACTACGCCGCCACCAACATCGCTCAGGGCCTCGTCGACGGTGCGCCCGCGCCCTGGCTGCGCGGGGCGGTGGTGAGCGCGTTCACGGATGGTGCACGGCTCGAGTTGACATCCGTTCCGCGTCAGTCCAACGTCGCGCAGGTGACCCTGCAGGACGGCGCCCGCTCGCTCGACCAGACCGCGCTGAACCGCATGCAGACCCAGCTCGAGGCGAGCCTGGACGTCCCCGGGATCACGAGCGTGGACATGCTGCTTCCCGGGGGCCAGCAGCTGACGGCCCAGCGTGTGGACGTGCGTTCCACCGCGGTGGCGGCCAATCCCTTGGTTCGCACCGATGACGCCTTCGGTTTCGTATCGGGCACGACCATCTCGCCGATCGCGGGGCTCTCCGACGCGCTGATGCAGATCTCGGCGACCGACATCGAGGTCAATGCCGATCGCACCGCCGCCGCTGTCCGCGACGTGTCGGGAGCGGTTCTCGAGGTCCCCGCCGACGGCCCCATCCGCCGCCTCGACACGCGTCCGGATCTCGTCGCTCCCTCCATCGATCCCGCGGGATACGTGTGGTCGGTGCCGTCGGACGCGCCCGGATCGGTGATCGCGTACGCACCGGGCGGCACCGCCGTTCCGATGTCCGGGGGATGGGCGGGCGCCTCCGCGGTCATCGCGCAGCGCGTCTCGCGCGACGGGACGAGGCTCGTCGCCGTGGTGCGCGACGGTGACCGCTACGCCGTATGGGGGGCGGGGATCCAGCGGGACCGCACCGGGGCGCCCACCGCGCTCGCGTCTCCCGTGAAGAAGCTCGCGACGCTGTCGGATGCCGCAACGGATCTCACCTGGCTCGATGCGAGCACCCTCGGCGTGCTCGCCGGCACCGGGCAGGACCAGTACGTCGAGGCGGTGCACGTGGGCGGCTTCCCGGACGCGCCGATCCGTACGCCCGGGGACACCTCGACGCTCTCGGGGCAGACGTCGAACGCGAGCGTGAGTGACACCGACGGCGAGCTCTATGCGCAGCGGGGTGCCAACTGGCAGCAGCTGATGGGGGGCGTCCGGGTACTGGCGGTGCAGCAGGGGATGCCGCGCTGAGGCGGATCCTCCTCCCCGCGTCGCGCTGCGAGAGCGCTCCTCCACAGATGCGCATCGGGGTCCCCGCACGTGACGTGCATTCGACACGGTGGCATCATGCTCGATCCGGCTTGGCTCCGCGCACCCGTCTGGCGCCGCGTGGGCGACGCTGCGGCCGGGGCGCTCTCGCTGGTACTGCCCGTGTGGTGCGCGGGCTGCGATGAGCCAGACGTCGGTCTCTGCGTGCGCTGCCGTGAACTCCTTCTGCCACGGGTGCGCGTACGTTCGCTGCTGCCGGGCCTCGCGGTCTGCTCCGCACTGGATTTCTCCGGCGTGCCGGCGCGCGTTCTGCGCGCGTTCAAAGAGGACGGGCGCACGGGGCTGGCCCGACTGCTCGGCGGCGCCCTGGCCGCGGCCGTGGCGCGCGTCGAAGGCGGCGGCGCCGACGTGGCGATCGTGCCCGTGCCCTCGTCGCGACGTGCGCTTCGCCGGCGCGGATACGAGACCGGCGCCCTGCTGGCGCGGCGGGGCGGTCTGCAGCCGCTGCGGGCGCTGAGCTCGCGCGGCGCAGTCGCCGACCAGCGTGGTCTCGGCCGCGAGGCGCGCGCGCAGAACGTCGCGGGAACCCTCCGGGCGCGCGGTGTCGCGGGGCTGTCCGTCATCGTCGTCGACGACGTGCTGACCACCGGCGCGACGCTGCGCGAAGCCGCGCGAGCCCTGACGGCCGGCGGTGCGCACGTGATCGGGGCAGCGACCGTCGCCGCGACCGCGCGACACGCCCCGTGAGCGCGGATCCATTGCGGATCCTCAGGGGATCGGTCCGTTACTCCCGGGATTGGCGCGTGACAGCGCCGCCGCACCCCGATAGCGTGGGAGAGACCAAGGCGAACTCAGGGTCCGCCCTTGACCGGCCGGACCCGGAACAAGGAGGTCAGGATGGAAACCAGCATCGTCGGCGTGGGTGTGAGCATCTCGGATCGTTTTCGCACCGTCACCGAAGAGAAGTCCGTCCGCATCGGAACGCTGTCCCCCCGAGCGCAGCGTCTCGACGTCAAGGTCACCCACCGGGCGTATCACAACGGAAGCCGCGAAGAAGAGACGGTCGAGCTGACCGTCACCGGCAAGGGCCCGCTGGTGCGTGCGGAGGCCACCGACAGCGACAAGTTCACGGCGCTCGACATGGCGGTCGACAAGCTCGCCGAGCAGCTGCGTCGTGCCAAGGACAAGCGCGTGGACGCCCGAAACCACCCGCGCGGCGCCAAGCTCGACAAGGGCAGCGGTGCGCTGTCGGGCATCGATGTGCAGCCGGCATCCGTGGAGACGCTGCGTGCTGTCGCGACCGGCGAGATCCCGATCGCCGTCGGCGACGAGGGCGAGGACGACTACACCCCGGTCGTGATCCGCACCAAGAACTTCGACGCCGAGTGGATGACGGTCGAAGAAGCCGTCGACCGCATGGAGCTGGTCGGACACGACTTCTTCCTCTTCATCGACGCCCGCACCGACCACCCGAGCGTCGTCTATCGCCGCAAGGGCTGGGACTACGGCGTGATCTCGCTCACCGCCAGTGCCCCGCCGGCCGCGGAGCTCGCGTCCTGACCGACCCGACCGGCCCCCGGAATCGGGGCGAGTGAACAGAATCGGATGCCGCCGCGCGCGGCATCCGATTCTGTTTCTGCGATCCGATTCTGTTTCTCCGATCCGGGTCGGCACGTGCGCCGGACAGGGCGAACTCAGTCGAAGATGCCGTCCAGGATGCTGCCGATCACCAGGCCGCCGAGGATGCCGCCGACCATGTCGCCGCCGCTTCCGCCGCGCCGGCCGCCTCCCCATCCGCCGCCATCGCCCCAGCCGCCGTCATTCGGGCGGGAGGAATCGATGTCGCGCTGCGCGAGCTGCAGCGCCTCCGCTGCCAGCTGTCCGCACCGGCGCGCGTCGGAGAGGGCCTGTTCACGATCGTCCTCGCCGATGGGCTGTGCGCTCAGTGCCGCCAGGTCCAGACGGATCCGCTCTGCTTCGGCCAAACGGGTGCGGGCATCGGCGCCGATCCACCCTCGATGGCCGGAGATGACGCTGCGGGCGACGCCGAGCTGGCGGTCCGCGTCGTCGATCGCGTGCCGCACGTGCGTCTCCGGGGGAGCGGGGTTGGCCAGCCGGGCGCGGGCCTTCGCGACCGCGGCATCCAGGGCGGCGTTCGCCTCGCGCAGACGCGTGAGCTCGCCGAAGGGGTCGGGCAGCCCGCCGGCCGGGGTGAGGGCCATCAGCTCCTTCTCCAGCGTCGCCATCGCCGTCGCCACGGCGGGCAGGTGCGCGAGCTCACGAGCGGCCACGAGGTCGCCGCGCGAATCCTCCACGATGGCGTCAAGCGTGGATTCGGCACGCAACGCCTCCACTTCGAAGGCGTCCACGGCATCCAACAGGGTGGTCGCGCGGCGCACCGCCTCCATCGCCGTCTCCAGCGCGAGGTTCGCCTGCTCCCGCTGACCACTCTCGCGTCGTGCCGTGGAGACATCGGCGCCGTGCGTGGCGAAGGCGAAGAGCTGGGCAGCTTCGGTGGCGTTCTTCTCGATGCGTCGCACGGCGGCAGGCGCGTACCGGGCGTGCACGCGCGCGAGAGTCGCCTCGGCGCGTTCGAGTCGCTGTGTGCCCCGCTCGACGTCGGCGCGGATGCCGGCGATGATCTCCGGAGCGCGGCGGGCGCGCTCGACGGGCTCGGCGAGAGCTTGGAGGCGATCGTCGAGGAGCTCCTGTGCCCAGTCGCACAGCTGGATGATGCGCGCGTTGCGCGTGCGCAGCTCCTCGGGGGTGTCCGGGATGTGGTCGTGGTTGAGCTGGTTCAGCTGGAACGCCTCGCCCATGTGGCTGCGCACCGCGTTCAGCGCCTCGCGGAGGCTCTGGGTGGGCTCGGTGCCCAACTCGATCTCGGCGAAGACGAGTTCGTCCTCCGTAGTGCGCAGGCGCTCGTCGATCTCGACGAGCGCCGCGTCCGCCCGGCGGCCGAGCTCCGCGTCCTCGGCAGCCCGCTGCTCGCGTTCCTGCTTGCGTGCGCCCCAGAATCCGGCCATGTCACGATCCTATGCGCGTGTTTTCGAGGTCTCGCGCAGGTAAGCAAAGTCACAGCCAGGTAACATGGCCCCGTATGCCGTGCCCTCGTGCGCGGTCGAGGCGACGTCGCACGTCGCCCGCACCCGATAGATGGAGATGCTCCGTGGCCAACCCTCTCGAGAAACTGCTCCGCGCCGGCGAAGGACGCATCCTGCGGCGGCTTCAGCAGGTCGTGAAGGCGGTCGGCGCCCTGGAGGAGGACTATGCGCAGCTGACCGACGAGGAGCTGCGCGGCGAGACCGCCGAGCTGCGCGCCCGCCACGAGGCGGGGGAGAGCCTCGACAAGCTGATGCCGGAGGCCTTCGCAGCCGTGCGCGAAGCCGCCAAGCGCACCCTCGGCCAGCGTCCCTACGACGTCCAGATCATGGGTGGTGCGGCGCTGCATCTCGGCAACATCGCGGAGATGAAGACCGGTGAGGGAAAGACGCTCACCGCGACCTTCGCCGTCTACCTCAACGCGATCGCCGGCCAGGGCGTGCACGTCATCACCGTGAACGACTTCCTCGCGTCGTATCAGGCCGAGCTCATGGGTCGCGTCTACCGTGCCCTCGGCATGACCACCGGCACCATCGTCGCCGGACAGACCCCCGAGGTGCGCCGCGAGCAGTACAACGCCGACATCACCTACGGCACGAACAACGAGTTCGGCTTCGACTACCTGCGCGACAACATGGCCTGGCAGAAGCAGGACCTCGTCCAGCGCGGTCACTTCTTCGCGATCGTCGACGAGGTCGACTCGATCCTCATCGATGAGGCGCGCACGCCGCTCATCATCTCGGGCCCGTCCTCGGGCGAGGCCAACCGCTGGTTCGTCGAGTTCGCGAAGATCGCGAAGACGCTCGAGGCCGGGGTGGACTACGAGGTCGATGAGAAGAAGCGCACCATCGGTGTGCTCGAGCCCGGCATCGAGAAGGTCGAGGACTACCTCGGCATCGACAACCTGTACGAGTCGGCGAACACCCCGCTGATCTCCTTCCTGAACAACTCGATCAAGGCCCTGGCGCTGTTCAAGCGCGACACCGACTACGTGGTGATGAACGACGAAGTCATGATCGTCGACGAGCACACCGGCCGCATCCTGGTCGGGCGTCGCTACAACGAGGGCATCCACCAGGCCATCGAGGCCAAGGAGGGCGTGCCGGTCAAGGCGGAGAACCAGACACTCGCCACGGTCACGCTGCAGAACTACTTCCGCCTCTACGACAAGCTCGCCGGCATGACCGGTACCGCTGAGACCGAAGCGGCCGAGTTCATGTCCACCTACAAGCTCGGCGTCGTTCCGATCCCGACGAACAAGCCGATGATCCGCAAGGACCAGCCCGACCTCGTCTACAAGAACGAGCAGGCGAAGTTCGCGCAGGTGGTCGAGGACATCGCACGCCGTCATGAGACCGGGCAGCCGGTCCTCGTCGGCACCGTCAGCGTCGAGAAGAGCGAGTACCTCTCGCGACTGCTCGCCAAGAAGGGCATCAAGCACGAGGTGCTCAACGCCAAGAACCACGCGCGTGAGGCTGAGATCGTCGCTCGTGCCGGCCGGCTCGGCGCCGTCACCGTGGCCACCAACATGGCCGGTCGTGGCACCGACATCATGCTCGGCGGAAACGCCGAGTTCCTGGCGGTGCAGGAGCTCAAGGCGAAGGGGCTCGACCCGGTCGAGACGCCCGATGAGTACGATGCCGCCTGGACCGAGACCTACGCCGCGATGCGCGACACGGTGGCCGAGGAGGCGACCAAGGTCGTCGAGGCCGGCGGACTGTACGTCCTCGGAACCGAACGCCACGAGTCCCGTCGCATCGACAATCAGCTGCGCGGCCGCTCGGGCCGTCAGGGCGACCCGGGCGAGAGCCGCTTCTATCTGTCGCTGACCGACGACCTCATGCGACTGTTCCAGTCCGGCGCGGCCGAGGCGATCCTCGCCCGCACGAACTTCCCGGATGACGTCGCCATCGAGTCGACCATGGTCTCGCGTGCGATCAAGAGCGCACAGTCGCAGGTCGAGGCCCGCAACGCCGAGATCCGCAAGAACGTGCTCAAGTACGACGACGTCCTCAACCGCCAGCGCGAAGCGATCTACGCCGATCGTCGTCAGATGCTCGAGGGGGACGATCTGTCCGACCGCGTGCAGCACTTCATCGAGGACGCCATCGGGGCGATCATCGACGACCATACCGGCACGGGTCACAACGAGAGCTGGGACTTCGACGCGCTGTGGACCGAGTTGAAGACGCTGTACCCGGTGTCGGTGACGATCGACGAGGTCGTCGCCGAAAGCGGCAACAAGGGGCGCGTCACGCCGGAGGTGCTCAAGCGCGAGATCCTCTCGGACGCGAAGATCGCGTACGCGGCGCGTGAGGAGAAGCTCGGCGAGCCCGCCATGCGCGAGCTCGAGCGTCGCGTCGTGCTCCAGGTGCTCGATCGGCGCTGGCGTGATCACCTCTACGAGATGGACTACCTCAAGGACGGCATCGGCCTGCGTGCCATGGCGCAGCGCGACCCGCTGATCGAGTATCAGCGCGAGGGCTACGAGATGTTCCAGACCATGATGGGCCAGATCAAGGAGGAGTCGGTCGGATTCCTCTACAACCTCGAGGTCGAGGTGCGCCAGAGCGGCGAGGAGGTCGAGGCCAAGGGCTTGCGGGTCGCGCCGTCGGTGGAGAATCAGAAGCTGCAGTACACCGCTGCCAACGATGCGGGCGAGGTGGAGGTCCGCAACGACCGCGGGCAGGTCCAGCAGGCGGCGACGAGCAAGCTCCGCCAGCAGAGTGCGAGCTCCGAGCCTGCCGCGCCCGCCGCCGAGGCTCCGCGCGGGGCGTTCGGACAGCGCACGGATGCCGCGGCATCCGCACCGGCTGCGAACAACCGCGCCGAGCGCCGCGCCGCCGGCAAGAAGAAGTAGTCGACGGCTCGGGTCGCCCCGGTCCACGGGGCGGCGATTGGCCTCGTCGGGACGGCGATATCCTGATCCGATGAGCCCTCGCATCCTCGACCAGTCATCCAAGCTCAAGGACGTCCTCTACGAGATCCGTGGAGCCGCCCTCGTCGAGGCTGACCGACTCGAGGCCGACGGCCACCGCATCCTCAAGCTCAACACGGGCAACCCCGCCGTCTTCGGTTTCGAGGCTCCGTACCAGATCGTGCGCGACATGATCGAAGCGGTGCCGCACGCACACGGCTACAGCGACAGCCGCGGCATCATGTCGGCGCGGCGTGCCGTCGTGTCGCGCTACGAGCAGGTCCCCGGGTTCCCGGCGTTCGATCCGGACGACGTGTACCTCGGCAACGGGGTGTCCGAGCTCATCACCATGACCATGCAGGCGCTGCTGGACAGCGGCGACGAGGTCCTCATCCCCGCTCCGGACTATCCGCTGTGGACGGCCATGACGAGCCTGGCCGGGGGAACCCCCGTGCACTACCGCTGCGACAACGAGAGCGGCTGGCAGCCCGACCTCGATGACATCCGGTCGAAGGTGACGCCCGCCACGAAGGCGATCGTCATCATCAACCCGAACAACCCCACCGGAGCGGTGTACTCCCGTGAGGTGCTCGAGGGCATCGTCGAGATCGCTCGAGAGCATTCGCTGCTGCTGCTCAGCGACGAGATCTACGACCGCATCCTGTTCGACGATGCCGTGCACATCCCGCTCGCGACGCTCGCGCCGGATCTGCTGTGCCTGACCTTCAACGGCCTGTCGAAGACCTATCGCGTGGCGGGGTACCGCTCGGGCTGGATGGTCATCACCGGTCCGAAGAAGCATGCCGCCGGGTTCCTGGAAGGCATTCAACTGCTCGCCTCGACACGACTGTGCCCCAACGTTCCTGCTCAACACGCGGTGCAGGCGGCTCTGTCCGGGGTGCAGTCGATCGACGCGCTGATCGCTCCCACCGGACGGCTCCATGAGCAGCGGGATGCCGCCTTCGAGGCTCTCACCGCGATTCCCGGGGTGCAGTGCCACAAGCCGCGCGGCGCCCTCTACGCGTTCCCCCGACTCGATCCTGAGATCTACGAGATCCACGACGATGCCAAGTTCGTCTACGACTTCCTCGTCGCCGAGCACGTGCTGCTCGTGCAGGGCACGGGCTTCAACTGGCCGACGCCGGATCACTTCCGGATCGTGACGCTGCCGGAGGCGCGCGTGCTCACCGAGGCGATCGAACGGCTCGGCAACTTCCTCTCGTCGTACCGGCAGTAAGGCGGGTCGGTCACGCCGGCCGCGTCCCCGGGAGGCTCAGAGAAGTGCGAGGGACGTGGCGCGCCAGCGACCGTCCCAGCCCTCCAAGCGGAGGGCGACGGCGCGGGTGCGCGCCGGTCCCGCCACGATGACGACGCCCTCGATGACGCCGTCGGCGGGGGAGGAATGACGTGTCGAGAGGATATGGTGCACGGGCCGGGCCGGCGCGACGCCTCGGGCGCTGCGTGCGCGAGCCGACAGATTGGCTCGTGTGATCAGAGCGCGAAACGCGTCCTCGCCGAACCAGCGTGCGAGTTGATCGACTTCGCGCACGCCGGCGAGCGCTTCGAGGACGCCGATGGTCAGGTTCTTCAGCAGCGGCTCGGGAGCGGGCAGCGCATCCGTGCCGGTGCGCTGGGGTGCGAAGTACTCCGCGACCTCCAATGCGGATCCGCGGCGTGGTGTCGACACGCTCCGCCGCGCGGTCGCGCTGCGCGGTGGAGTGCCGGCAGCGTCGGGGGATGCGGTGGCCATGCTCCGTCCTCCTCTCTCGTCGTCCGCCTGGTCGGGCGTCTGACGAGTACAACACAGCCCACGCACAGGGTGGATGAGAATCCTCCAACCTGTGGAGAGGCTCCTGTGGACAGAATCGGCGGTCGGCAGCATCCCTCCTCTAGGGTCACCGCGTGCGCTGGGACCGCTTCTTCGAGGATCTGGAAGACCAACTCGACTCCGAGTGGGAGGCTGAGCGCGCCGCCCTGGACACCGAAGCGGAGCGCCTGCGTCTGGCGCGCATCCCCGTCCGCGATCGGCTCGTGGTGCTCGCGGAGACCGCCGATGTCGCCGTCGGCCTCGAGCTCACGGACGGCACGACGCTGTCGGGGACCGTCACGCGCGTCGGATCGGACTGGGTCGCCGTCACCGTGGAGGGCGGATCGACGGGCACGGTCTGGATCGTGCCACTGGCCGCCGTGGCGACCATGGCGCTCGCAACGCAGCAGCTTCTCGGCAGTGTGCGCGCCGCTCATCCCGGCGGCGCACTCGCGCAGCGCATGTCCCTGGGTTTCGTCGTGCGCGATCTCGTTCGCCGGCGCATCCCGGTGACGGTGCATCTCGTGACGGGGCGCGCACTGTCGGGAACGATCGACCGCGCCGGCGCCGATCATCTCGACCTCGCACTGCACGAGATCGGTGGGGTGCGCCGCGCCGACCAGGTGCGCGGCTTCCGGATCGTCCCATTCGTGGCGGTGTCCGCGATGCGGATGGATGCGCTCGTCGACCTCGTCTGACGCAGTCGGAGGGCGCGCGGCGATCAGTCCGGGTTGCGCACCGCGCCTCGACCCCACAACTCCGGAAAGCTCGCCGCATTCGACTCACGCCACAGCGCCATCCGCCGCGCGTCCTCCGCTTGATCGTCGAGGTAGACAGCGACGCTGCCGGCATCGATGCGCCAGCGCGCCGGCGAGCCCGCCTTCATGCCGCGAAGACGGCCGTCGATCACGAGAGCGACCACCTCGTCGACGGCGATCTGCAGCATCTCCGCCACTTGGGCAGGTGTCAGCAGGCGCGCGCCGGCTTTGGGTGATTCGGGCATGAGGCCATTATGCGGCCCGCCAGGCGAGGCCTCACGGGTCCACGCCGCGCTGTGGATAACCAGCCCGCGCCGGCGGGACGCTGCGTCACCATATCGACATGAGCGACTCCGTCACGGCCCGACCTCGCCCTCGCGCTTTCTGGGCAGACCTGCGATTCCTCCTCGGGATCGCACTGATCGTCGTCTCGGTGGCCGGCGTCTGGTTCGTGGTCGCCGCAGCGCGCCAGACGGCGCCCGTGTTCGCCGCAGCCACGACGCTGCTCCCGGGCGAGGCCGTCGAATCCGCCGACCTGCGCGTGGTCGATGTCGCGCTCGGGCCCGTGCACGACTCCTACGCGACGCCGACGACGCTTCGGCCGGGAGCCGTCGCGACCCGCGTCGTGCGCGCCGGCGAGCTCGTGCCGAACGATGCGCTCGGTGACGCGGCCGGCGTGCGCAGCACCACGGTCGTCATCACGAGCGCGAGCGAGGTGCCCGCCACCGTCGGCACGGGATCATCCGTCGATGTCTGGGCTGCGGCCCCGCGGGAGCGCGGTGCGTACGACACGCCGCGCATCCTGGTCGGCTCCGCGACGGTCGCGTCGGTCGATCGCGACCGGTCGATGATGGGCGCGACCGCCGTCGCGGTCGAGATCGTGATCGACCGCGACGACGTCGCCACCACTCTCGCCGCGATCGCCGACGGGTCCAGTCTGTCGATCGTCCCGAGCGGCGGAGCGGGCTCATGAGCGTGCGTGTGGTGCTGGCGTCCGATCGGCTGGATACCCCCGTCGTCGTCGACGCTCTCCGCGACGACGGTGCCGAGGTTCTCCTCGTGGTGGCGGCGGATGCTCCGGCGGATGCCGCCGCCGACGCCGTCACGGGCCGCGCCGCGGCCGAACTGCTCGGCGCGCTCGCCGCTGCCGACGTGCTTGCCATCGACGCCGGCCGAGACGCGCTGACTCCTCAGCTGGTGGCGGTGTGCGATCGCTTCGGAGTGCGCATCGTCGCGGTGTGCGACGGCGCGGCAGATCGCCGACTCGCCGAGATGTTCGGCATCGCCACGTGCGCGCCGGACGATGTCCGCACGGCGGTGCTGCACGCGGTGACCGCGCCGCCGACGGCGCCCCCGCGCGGTCGCATCATCGCGGTCTGGGGCCCCGCGGGCGCTCCGGGACGCACCACCATGGCCATCGAGATCGCCGCGGAGCTCGCCCGGGATGGGCGCCGTGTCGGCCTCGTCGACGCGGACACGCATGCCCCATCGGTCGCGATGCTGACCGGGCTCGCCGACGAGGGGCCGGGCTTCGCTGCGGCGTGTCGAGCGGCGGAGCGCGGGACGTTGAGCGCCGCCGAGCTCGAACGGATCGCCCTGCCCCTCGGTGATGTCGCGGTCCTGGCGGGGATCAACCGGCCGGGGCGCTGGCCGGAGCTGTCCTCGGCGCGGGTCGGCGATGCTCTCGAGCAGTGTCGCACGTGGGTCGAGGATCTCATCGTCGACGTCGCGGCGCCGCTGGAGCGCGACGAGGAGATCGTGAGCGATGTGGAGGGTCCGCGTCGCAACGCGGCCACGCTCGCGGTCCTGGCCGCAGCCGACATCGTCGTCGCGGTCGTCTCCGCAGACCCCGTCGGCGTTGCACGCTTCGTCCGTGCGCATGCCGATCTGCGCGCCGCGGCCGGCGCCGCGCCCATTCACGTCCTGGTCAACAAGACGCGGACCTCGACGCTCGGGATCGACGCGCGGTCGCAGGTGCGCCGCACGCTCGATCGCTACGTCGGCGTCGCCGCGTGCTGGTTCGTCCCGTGGGATCCGAAGGCTGCCGACGCCGCGGTCCTGCAGGCGCAGCCGGTGGGTCGTGTGGCGCCACGCTCCTCGCTGTCTGGGGCCGTTCGTCGTTTCGTCGGCGAGGCGATCGAGCCGCCTCCGGCGCGCGCAGCGGTGCGTCGATCGCGTGTGGCACCCGGCGCCGATACCGAGGGCCGCCGCGGGGACGCTCGCCTCCGGACGCGACGCACTCTTCGCGGCGTGGCCTGAGGCGGCTCGGCCGCGTCACCGATGAACGATCTCGCCTAGGCTGGGTGCGTGTCGACGCTCAGCGATCTCGTCTATGCCCAGGGCCGATCCACGGGGGCTGACATCGAGTGGCTGCACCGCCTCGCCGGCGACGGCCAGCTCCTCGCCGACCTGGCCTTCGCCGACATCGTGATCTGGGTACCGACGGTGGACGACTCGTTCATCGCCGTCGCCCACACCCGGCCGAGCGGTGCGGCGACCCTGTTCTACCGGGACATCGTGGGCGACATGGTGCGCCCGCAGTGGCGCACGCAGGTTCGTGACGCGTTCACGCGGGTCGAGATCGTCGATTCGGCATCCCCGGACTGGTTCGAAGAGACCCCCACGCGTGTGCGCGCGGTGCCGATCGTGCGCGCGGCCGGCGCCGGTGAGCAGTCGCCCGTGGTGGTGGGCGTGCTCACGCGGCACACCAACCTCGGCGAGGCGCGCACCCCGTCACGCCAGCAGATCACTTTCAACGACTGCGCCGACGACCTCTTCGGCATGATCGCGAGCGCCGACTTCCCCGACCTCGCCGCACCGACTTCTCCACGACGGGGTGCCCCGCGCGCCTCCGACGGTCTGATCCGCATCGATGTCGACGGCACGACCACGTTTGCCAGCCCCAACGCCCTCTCCGCGTTCAACCGCCTCGGCTTCGACGACGAGCTCGAAGGGGAGTCCCTGCTCGAAGTGGCCACCGGCATCCTGCCGAAAGGGCGCGACTTCGATGAGTCGTTGCCGATCGTCATGGCCGGTCGTGCACCGTGGCGGGCCGACCTGGAGGCGCGCGGGGTCACGGTGTCACTTCGCACCATCCCGCTCAAGGACCACGGCACCCGGATCGGCGCCATCGTGCTGTGCCGGGACGTCACGGAGATCCGCCACCAGGAGCAGGAGCTGATCACCAAGGATGCGACGATCCGGGAGATCCACCATCGCGTCAAGAACAACCTGCAGACGGTCGCGTCGCTGCTGCGCATCCAGTCGCGGCGCACGCACTCGGATGAGGCGCGCGACGCCTTGACGCATGCCATGCGCCGGGTCGCGGCGATCGCCGTGGTCCACGACACGCTGTCGGAGGGGCTCGCTCAGAACGTCGACTTCGACGACGTCTTCGATCGGGTGCTCAAGCTCGTCGCGGAAGTCGCCGCGTCGCCCAACACCCGCGCGCGTACGCGGAAGACCGGCACGTTCGGCACGCTGCCCAGCGAGTACGCCACGCCTCTCGCTCTTGCTCTCACAGAGCTCGTCACCAACGCCGTCGAGCACGGTCTGGTCGACCAGGAGGGCGAGGTCGAGATCATCGCGGAGCGCACCGAGGATCGACTCGGCGTGAAGGTGCGTGACACCGGCGTCGGCCTGCCGGAAGGGCAAGTCGGTCGGGGACTGGGCACGCAGATCGTCCGCACTCTCATTCAGGGCGAACTCAGCGGCACGATCGACTGGCACACGCTCGTCGGCTCGGGCACCGAGGTGACCATCGAGATCCCGATGCGCTACCTGGGGCGCACCCAGAGCTGAGCTCCAGCAACACCGGCGAGATCATCGTCGACGGTGCGAGCGGGAGCGGGCGGGCGCCGCCTCAGCTTGCGCGGCGGGCGCGGGCAGCGCGGCGCTTCAGAGCACGGCGCTCGTCCTCGGACAGCCCGCCCCACACGCCCGAGTCCTGACCGGTCTCGAGGGCGTACTGCAGGCAGACCTCCGTGACGGTGCAGCGCGCGCACACGGACTTGGCTTTCTCGATCTGATCGACAGCAGGCCCGGTGTTCCCTACGGGGAAGAACAGCTCGGGGTCGACGGTCAGGCAGGCGGCTTTGTCGCGCCAATCCATAGGGGGTGCTCCTTGATGCGGGATGAGAAGTCGGGTGGGTGTGACGTCGGGCGTCGATTACCCTGATGGTGTGCGAGCAGACGCTCGCCCCACGCCACTGTGGGAGCACACGGATAAATCAATGCTCCCATGGTCATTCAGATGAATCAAGGGTGAACTCGGCATTTCCCCCGGCGTGTGCTGTGTACTGCCTGTATCGGAGGGCCTGCCCGCATGATGACGACGCCAGCAGAGCGGACCGGTTCGGCCATTCTGGCGCTGGAGGCGCTCGCCGTCCTCCTCGTGACCGGCTGGGAGATCGTTGCCCTGGTCACCGGCGACACCGACGACGCGGTCAGCTCGATCGCGCTCATCGTCCTCACGGCGATCGGGGCGGTGGCCCTCGCCGCCTTCGCGCTCGCCGTCTGGCGGGGTCATTCCTGGGGGCGGTCCGGGGGGATCGTCAGTCAGCTCCTGATCCTCGCGGTGGCGCTCGGCGCCATCACGGGCCCGACTCCGTCCGTCTCCACGGCGCTGGTCACAGCGATTCCCGCCGTCATCGGATTGGTCGCCCTCTTTCTCGCGGCCCGGACAGCCGCCGCGCGGCGCGGCGACGATCGCAGCTGAGGCGGACGCGACGGGTCAGCCGACGCCGAGCAGGGAGCGCACGCGGGCGACGTGCCCGGTGGCCTTGACGTTGTACAGAGCGTGCGTGACGAGACCCTCGGCATCCACGACGATCGTCGAGCGGATGACGCCCTCCACCGTCTTGCCGTAGTTCATCTTCTCGCCCCACGCGCCGTAGGCGTCGTGCACGGCGTGATCGGGGTCGCTGAGCAGCGGGTAGGTGAGACCGTCGCGCTCGCGGAACCGGCGCAGGGTCGCGGTGTCGTCGCGCGAGACGCCCATCACCGCGTAGCCCGCCGCCTGCAGCGGTGCCAAGCTGTCGCGGAAGTCGCACGCTTCCGTCGTGCACCCGGGCGTCATGGCGGCGGGGTAGAAGAACAGGATGATCGGGGTGCCGCGCAGATCGTGAAGGCTGACCGGTGCGTCGTCCTGATCGACGAGCGTGAAGTCGGGGGCGGCGGTACCGGGTTCGAGGAGTGCCATAGCCACAGCCTACGATCAGGCGAACGTGGAGAGCAGACGCTGCAGCGAATCCAGGCGCGCCGCTCCGCGCTCTCCGAGGCGTCCCTCGGCCACCGCCTCGATCAGCGCGCAATCGGGCGCGTCCGGAAGGTGCGTGCAGCCGCGAGGGCACTCCTCGGCGACGACGGCGAGATCCGTGAAGGCGCGGAGGATGTTCGCGGGGTCGACGTGTCCGAGCCCGAACGATCGCACGCCGGGGGTGTCGATCACCCAGCCGCGCCCCTCTGCCGTCACGTAGCGCAGCGACACCGTCGAACTCGACGTGTGGCGGCCACGGCCGGTCACCTCGTTCACGTGGCCCGTTGCGCGATCGGCCGTGGGGACGAGGGCGTTGACCAGCGTCGACTTGCCGACACCGGAGTGGCCGACGAAGACGGTCGAGTGGCCGATCAGGCGTCGCCCGATCTCCTCGACGGGCATCTGGCCGCGGCCGCTCGTGAAAATCTCCAGATCGTCCACGCCCTCGAAGTGCGCAACGAAGGAGGCGGGATCGGCCAGGTCGGTCTTGGTCACGACCAGGAGCGGATGGATGCCGGCGTCCAGAGCCGCGATAAGGTAGCGATCGACCAGCCGAGGCCGCGGCTCGGGATCGGCGGCGGCGACGACGACGAGCATCTGGTCGGCGTTGGCGACCACGACCCTCTCCACCTGGTCGGTGTCGTCGGCGCTGCGCCGCAGGAGCGATGTGCGCTCCTCGAGCCCGACGATGCGCGTCAGAGTGCCCTCATCGCCGCTGGTGTCGCCCACAACGCGCGCACGGTCGCCGGTGACGATCGGCTGCTTGCGCAGTTCGCGCGCCCGGGCGGCGAGAGCGGTGTGCTCGTCGGGACCGTCTTCGTCGATCAACACGGTGTAGCGGCCCCGGTCGACGCCGAGCACCCGACCGATCACCGCATCAGCGTGGGCGGGGCGCCGTTTCGTGCGCGGGCGATTCGCCTTCGGATTGGGGCGTACCCGGATGTCGGTCTCGTCGAACTCGAGTTCGTCGTCATCGTCGTCGAGATCGAGCCAGCTCATTGCACGCCTCGCACCGGCCGGCTCAATCGTTCGCAGACCCGGACAGCATCCCGCTCCACAGGGCGGGAAACTCCGGCATGGTCTTCGCCGTGGTCTCGATGTGGTCGACCTCGACGCCGGGCACGCGCAAGCCGATGAGGGCGCCGGCGGTCGCGATGCGGTGGTCGTGATGCGCGCGCCAGAGGCCCCCGTGGAGGTCAGCGGGCACGATGCGGATGCCGTCGGGCAGCTCCTCGGCGCGTCCGCCGAGTGCCTCCAGATTGGCGATGAGGGCCTCGATACGGTTCGTCTCGTGGCCGCGGATGTGTCCGATGCCGTGGAGGGTCGTTGGGGCGTCGGCGAAGGCGGCCAGCGCGAACAGAGTCGGCGTCAGCTCGCTCGCCGCGCTCAGGTCGAGGTCGACGCCGGCGATGCGGGGACCGCCGGTCACGGTGAGAGCGCCGCCGCGGCGGGTTGCCCGCCCGCCCAGGAGAGTGAGGATCTCGGGCAGGAGCGCGCCGGGCTGTGTCGAACTCGCGGGCCACCCGGGGATCGTCACCGAGCCCTCCGTCAGCATCGCCGCAGCGAGGAAAGGCGCCGCGTTCGACAGATCCGGCTCGATCGCGGCGTCGCGTCCGCGCAGGGTGCCAGCGGGAACGACCCACTCAGTGGGTGTGGGGTGCTCGACCTGGATGCCGCGACGCGCGAGCGTCTCGATGGTCATGTCGATATGGGGGACCGACGGGAGGCGCTCGCCGGAGTGGATGAGGTGAAGGCCCACGTCGAAGCGGGGCGCGGCCAGGAGCAGTCCGGAGACGAACTGGCTCGAGCCGCTCGCGTCGATCGTGACCTCGCCGCCACGGATGTGCCCGCGCCCGCGGACCGTGAAGGGCAGCGACCAGGTGCCACCGTCGTCGATGTCGGCACCGATCTCGCGTAGCGCCTTGATCATCTCGCCCATCGGGCGGTGCAGGGCGCTCGGGTGTGCCGTGAGGGTGACGTCGCCGTGGGCCAGTCCGGCGAGGGGGGCGATGAAGCGCATGACGGTGCCGGCCTGACCGCAATCGATCTCGACGTCACCGCGGAAGGATGCCGGAGGGGTCACCAGCAGGTCGGGTCCGAACCGACCGGAGCCGGGCACCTCGGAGACCTCCACGCCCAGTGCGCGCAGCGCCGCGATCATGCGTTCCGAGTCCTCGGAGTGCAGGGGTGAGGTGAGCGTGCTGGGGCCGTCGGCCAGTGCGGCGAGGACGAGCTTGCGGTTGGTGAGCGACTTCGAGCCGGGCACCGAGACCGTCGCATGCACGGCCTCGTCCGCACGCGGCGCCGGCCAGGGAGAACCTGCCGGCGGAAGAGGGGAATACCCGGTGACTGTCATCGGGTTCTACCCTAACGAACCCGTCCGACAGTGCCGCCTTCGGCGCGACGGGTGCAGCCTGCCGAACGGTGGACGCCGACGAAGAGAGGAGCCCCGTGACCGCGACACTCGCACCCCTGGTGCCGGACATCGCCGACGTAGACTGGGCCCTGATGGAAGAGCACGCGGCCCTCGAGTCGCCGACCCCCGAAACCCCGGCCACAGACCTCGTCCCGGCGGACGAGGTCGACAGCGCCGCGGACGCCCGTGCGCAGTTCGAGCAGCAGGCGCTGCCGTTCATGGATCAGCTGTACGCCGCGGGCATGCGGATGACGCGCAACCCGGCGGATGCGGCCGATCTGGTGCAGGAGACGTTCGTCAAGGCCTTCGCATCCTGGTCCTCTTTCACGCAGGGCACGAACCTCAAGGCGTGGCTGTACCGCATCCTGACGAACACGTACATCAACACGTACCGCAAGAAGCAGCGCGAGCCCTATCAGGGCACGATCGACGATCTCGAGGACTGGCAGCTCGGCGGCGCGGAGTCCACGACAGCCACCAGGAGCCGCTCGGCGGAGGCGGAGGCGATCGACCACATGCCGGCATCCGCGGTCAAGGACGCGCTGCAGTCGATTCCGGAGGATTTCCGTCTCGCGGTGTACCTCGCCGACGTCGAGGGCTTCGCGTATCAGGAGATCGCGGACATCATGAAAACCCCCATCGGCACGGTCATGAGCCGCCTGCATCGTGGCAGGCGCATGCTGCGTGACCTCCTCGCCGACTACGCGCGCGAGCGCGGCATGGACGTGCCGGTGCCCGCGACTTCATCAGGGAGCAAGAAATGAGTGACTGCGGCTGCGACAAAGCACGCAAGGACCTGGAAGAGTACCTCCGCAACGAGGTCTGCAAGACCGAGCACGCCGACATCCGCGCGCACCTGGAGAACTGTCCGTCCTGCCGCGACGAGGCGCTGGTGGCCACGACGCTGACCGCCGTCGTCGCACGAGCCTGCAAGGAGACGGCTCCCGAGGAGCTGCGCGACCAGGTCTTGGCCCGCTTGCGCGCGGAGCAGGCGAGCCACCACTGACCGCAACCGTCGGATCGGTCCGTGACCCGGCCCGGAAACGGGATCAGCGCGCCGCCGGCGCGAAGACGCGGAGCGCACCGGGAACGACGTCGATCTCCAGTGGCAGCATCCCCACCGCATCGCCGTCGCGTAGGCGGTGGTCGCGGGGGCGGACAGTCCCACCCGCCGCACGCGTGCGGTGACGACCTCGTCCAGGCCGGCATGCGTGCCGCGGTAGACGCGGGGCAGCAGCCGGAGCAGGCGCGTCCGTCCGAGCGGGCGCACGAGCGTGACGTCGAGCAGGCCGTCGGCGAGGTCGGCATCCGGACAGATGGGGATGCCGCCGCCATAGGTCGGGCCGTTGCCCACCGTCGCCATGAGCAGGTCCTCGCCGCGGCGTTCGATCGTGCCGTCGTCGTGCTCGAGCTCCACCTCGAAGGCGACGCAGCGCAGTCGCAGGAACTCGATGAGGATCGCGAGGTCGTAGCGGACGTGGCCGCGGGGCCAGCGCATGCGGTTGGCGCGGTCGTTCACCCGCGAGTCGAATCCGCTCGCCAGCACGGTCGCGTACAACGACGTCGAGCCGTCCGCGCGACGCACGCGCGCGAGATCGATCGTGCGTGTGGACCCCGCCGCGACGGCTTCGGCGGCTCCGCGCGCGTCGCGCTCGCGCAGCCCGAGGGCGGTCGCCACGTCGTTACCGGTGCCCGTCGGTACGATGCCGAGGGGGATGCCGGTTCCCGCCAGCTCCTGCGCGGCGAGATTGACCGTGCCGTCACCGCCCGCGACGAGCACGGCATCGGCACCCGCCTGGAGGGCGAGGCGCAGCAGGTCGGTGGACTCGACGGCGCTGCCGCCCGCGATCAACGTCGTGCGGATGCCGTGGGCGCGCAGGCGCGCGGCGACGTCCTCCGCGGCGTGGCTGCGTGCGGAGGCACGGGCTGTCGGATTGACGAGGAGTGCGACGTCCATGTCGTCCTGTCGGAAGGTCGGCCGGTGCGAGCTCGGCGGCGTGCGGGTGTTCGCCTCATCATGCCCTGTCGCAAGATCGCGACACGGTCGCGACGCGGCTGCGACATCCGATTCGTAACGTTGTCTGCATGAACACGCTACGCCGCCCTCTCGCTCTGTCCTTCGCGCTCCTGATCGCGGGCTGCGCACTCGCCGGCTGCAGTGTCCGGGTGTCCGACGCCGGCGCCGCGACCTCGACGGCCGCCGATGCGGCCGCATCCCCCTCTCCGACGGCAGCGGCGCCCTCGCCGTCGCCGAGCGACAGCGCGAACGTGGGCGGTGTCGTCGATGACGAGCGCATGGCGAAGCTGCAGCGCAGTCGCTGGAGCGACAAGGTCACCCAGCACGTGGCGTGCGTGGACGGCGTGTACACGGTCGACCGCAACGCCGACGCACTGGTCGTGGAGGTGACAGGCGACTGCCGGGAGGTCACGATCCTGGCCTCGGCGGCGACCGTCCTGCTGCCCGCCGTCGACGAGCTCAGCGTTCAGGGCGACGGGAACATCGTCATCGCCACCGCGGCCCGCGAGATCGTGCTGGACGCGGGCGCGGACGCGAACCTCGTCGGCTGGGAGAGCGGCACGGCTGTCGTCAAGGATGCCGGCACCCTCAACGGCACGACGCCGATCTCCTGATCGGTACGATCCGTTCATGACCTCCGCGCCGCCGCGTCTGCTCCTCGTCGACGATGAGAGCTCGATCACCGACGGCCTCGCCCCGTTCCTGACGCGCAGCGGGTTCGAGGTGCGCGTTGCGGCGAACGGTCAGCAGGCGTGGGACGTCGTCACGCAGTGGGTACCCGACATCATCGTCAGCGATGTCATGATGCCGGTGCTGGACGGTCGGGAGTTCGTCCGCCGGCTGCGCGCGGCCGGAGACAGCACGCCGGCGATCCTGCTCACGCGAGTCGGAGAGTCGGGCGAGCGTTCGGCTGCGCTCGAAAAAGGCGCCGACGACTACCTCAACAAGCCGTTCGACCCGCAGGAGCTCGTCGCCCGCGCACGCGCGGTGCTGCGCCGCGTCGCTGCGGGAGCCGCCCCGTTGGTGACGTCGCAGACGCTCGTCACCGGCGGCCTGCGACTGGATCGCCCCGGACGTCGCGTCTGGCGTGGCGATGCCGAGGTCTCGCTGACGCCGAAGGCGTGTTCCAACTGCTGGAGTACCTGATGGCGCGCCCCGGCGAGGTGCATACCCGCGAGCGACTGCTGTCGGCGCTGTGGGGCTTCGACTTCGCTTCGCACACGCGAGCGGTCGACCACCGTGTCGCGGAGCTGCGGTCTGCTCTCGGCGACGACGCGACGGACCCGCGCTACGTCGAGACCGTTGCGGGTGTCGGCTATCGGTTCCGTGCCGAGGTGCGCCGCGCATGAACACTCGCGTCGGGGTGCTGGTTCTCGCCGCTGCCGCTGTCGTCTCAGCCGGTGCCGCCGTCGCCGGCGTCATCGGAGGAGACCGGCGATCGATCGTGGTCGAGGCCGGCGTTCCGGCCGTAGGCGTGGGCGCCGCGGTCCTGTTCGCCGCGGCGGCCGCGGCTCTCGCACTCGCGGCTCACCGCCGGAGTCGTCTCCTCGAGACGACACGGCGCACCACGCGCGACACGGCGGCCTCGGAGCACCGACGCTTTCTCGCTCGACTCGACCACGAGTTGAAGAATCCCGTGACGGCGATCCGCGTCGCCGTCGCCGCGAGCGAGGCCGATACGCCCCAGCTCGCGACCATCGATGCCCAGACGGCCCGGCTCTCGCGGCTGGTCGCCGACCTTCGCAAACTCTCCGAACTGCAGACGTCCGAGGTCGAGCGCTCGCGCGTGTCGGTCGCCGCGCTGGTGACGGACGTCGTCGACGCGGTCCGCGACGCTCACGGGCGCGAGGTGGCGGTGACCCTGCCGGCGGCGCCCTGGCCGCTGCCGGACGTGGTGGGCGATCCCGACCTGTTGTTCGTGGCTCTGTTCAACGTGGTGGCGAACGCGGCCAAGTACTCCGAGCCGAGCGATGTGATCGAGATCCGCGGCGACGAGAAGCACGGTGCCGTCGTCCTCGACGTCGCCGACACCGGCCGCGGCATCCCCGCCGACGAGATCGATGCGGTCTTCGACGAGTTGGCTCGGGGCCGCAACGCGCGTGATCGCGCAGGCAGCGGTTTGGGCCTGGCACTGGTGCGCACCATCGTCGACAGACACGGCGGCGAGGTCACGATCGCCTCCCGCGAGGGCGACGGCACGCGTGTGCGCCTGGCGCTGCCCGCCGCCGGCTGAGCGGCAGTCAGGTCAGACGGTGAGAGCCTTCTCGAGGATCGCGGCCTGCTCGCGCGCGTGCACCTTCGGTGAGCCGGTCGCGGTGGAGGCGGCGGCGGCGCGGGACACGCGGCGGATCGTGCGTCCGTGCAGGTGCTTGACGACCTCGAGCGCGATGAACGGCCAGGCGCCCTGGTTCTCGGGCTCGTCCTGCACCCAGACCAGCTGGGCGTTCGGGTAGCGGTCGATCACGGCGTTCAGCTGATCGATCGGAGCCGGGTACAGCTGCTCGAGACGGACGAGAGCGACCTGCGGGTTCGGCTTCTTGTCGAGCTCGGCCTTGAGGTCCCAGTGGATCTTGCCCGAGTGCAGCAGCACCTTGGTGACCGCCGACGGGTCGAGGTTGCGATCGTCGTCGAGCACGGGCTCGAACCGTCCGGTGGTGAAGGCCTCGACGGGACTCGTCGCTCCGCGAAGGCGCAGCATCGCCTTGGGGGTGAACACGATCAGGGGACGACGGGGACGGGCGTACGCCTGGCGCCGCAGCAGGTGGAAGTACGACGCCGGGGTCGAGGGTCGCGCAACGGTCATGTTCTCCTGCGCGCACATCTGCAGGTAGCGCTCGATGCGGGCGGAGGAGTGGTCGGGACCCTGACCCTCGTAGCCGTGGGGGAGCAGCAGCACGACGCTCGACTGCTGGCCCCATTTCTGGTCGGCCGCGGAGATGTACTCGTCGATGACCGACTGGGCGCCGTTCGCGAAATCGCCGAACTGCGCCTCCCACAGGGTGAGGGTGTCGGGACGCTCGACGGAGTACCCGTACTCGAACGCCATCGCCGCATACTCGCTGAGAAGGGAGTCGTAGACGTAGATCCGGCCCTGGCTCTCGGACAGGTTCGCCAGCGGCAGCCACTCCTGGCCGTTCGCCCGGTCGTGGAGCACGGCGTGGCGCTGGACGAACGTTCCGCGGCGGGCATCCTGGCCTGCCAGTCGCACGTTCGTGCCTTCCATCAGCACCGACCCGAAGGCCAGCAGTTCGCCGAAGCCCCAGTCGATCTGCCCGTTGCGGCTCATGTCGAGGCGCTTCTCGAGCAGCTGCTGCAGCTTGTTGTGCACCGTGAAGCCGTCGGGCTTGTTGACGAACGCGTCGCCGATCTGGTGTACGACCTCGGTCGAGACGCCGGTCGTCTCGGGCTCACCGACGGCCTGCTCCACGCCGCCCGTGACGGCGGGGGAGACGATGCCGGTGGCACCGGTCTCGGCGGCGTGGGTCTCGGCGAACGCGATCTCGAGGCGGTTCTGGAAGTCCTGCTTCGCCTTGTCGTACTCCTCCTCGGTGATGTCGCCACGACCGACGAGCGACTCCGTGTAGAGCCGGCGCACCGAGCGCTTCGCCTCGATGAGGTTGGTCATCAGCGGCTGCGTCATCGACGGGTCGTCGCCCTCGTTGTGGCCGCGGCGGCGGTAGCAGACGAGGTCGATGACGACATCGCGGTTGAACTCCTGGCGGTACGCGACGGCGAGCTCGGCGACGCGCACGACGGCTTCGGGGTCGTCGCCGTTGACGTGGAAGATCGGCGCCTGGATGGTCTTGGCGACGTCGGTGGCGTAGACCGAAGTGCGGCCGTCCTGCGGGAGCGTCGTGAAGCCGACCTGGTTGTTCACGACGACGTGCACCGTGCCGCCGGTGCGGTACCCGCGCAGCTGCGACATCTGCAGCGTCTCGACGACGACGCCCTGGCCCGCGAAGGCCGCGTCCCCGTGCACGAGGATCGGAAGCCACGAGAACGTGCCGATCGGCATGCGGTCCTGCTTGGCGCGGACGACGCCCTCCAGCACGCCGTCGACCGTTTCGAGGTGCGACGGGTTGGCGGCCAGGTATACCGGCAGCTCCTCCCCGGCATCCGACACGAACGTGCCCTGCGTACCGAGGTGGTACTTGACGTCACCGGAGCCGCTCTTCGAGCCGATCGCGACGGAGCCCTCGAACTCGCGGAAGATCTGGCTGTAGGTCTTTCCGGCGATGTTGGTCAGGACGTTCAGGCGCCCACGGTGCGCCATACCGATGGCGGCGCCGTCGAGACCCGCGCCCGCTGCCCCCTGCAGGATCTGATCCAGCAGCGGGATGAGCGACTCGCCGCCCTCGAGGCTGAAGCGTTTCTGGCCGACGTACTTCGTCTGCAGGAACGTCTCGAAGGCCTCGGCCTGGTTGAGCTTGTCGAGGATGCGCAGCTGCTCGTCATGGCTGGGCTTCTGGTACTTGACCTCGACGTTGTCCTGGAACCACTTGCGCTGGGCCGGGTCCTGGATGTGCATGTACTCGACGCCGATCGTGCGGCAGTAGGAGTCGCGGAGCACGCCGAGGATGTCGCGGAGCTTCATGAGCCTTCTGCCGCCGAAACCTCCCGTGACGAACTCTCGGTCGAGGTCCCAGAAGGTGAGGCCGTGGTTTTCGATCTCGAGGTCGGGGTGCGTGCGCTGCACGTACTCGAGGGGATCCGTGTCGGCCATGAGGTGGCCGCGGACGCGGTAGGAGTTGATGAGCTCCTGCACGCGGGCGGTCTTGTCGACGCGCTCGGCGATGTCGACGTTGATGTCGCCGGCCCAGTGGATCGGGGCGTAGGGAATGCGCAGGGCCGCGAAGATGCCCTCGTAGAAGCCGCGCTGACCGGTGAGCAGCTCGTGCACGATCTTCAGGAACTCGCCCGAGCCCGCGCCCTGGATGACGCGGTGGTCGTACGTGCTGGTCAGCGTGATCGTCTTGCCGATGCCGAGCTCGACGAGGGTCTTCTCGCTCGAGCCCTGGAACTCGGCGGGGTACTCGAGGGCGCCCGCGCCGACGATGCAGCCCTGTCCCTTCATGAGGCGCGGCACGGAGTGGACCGTGCCGATTCCGCCGGGATTGGTCAGCGAGATCGTGGTGCCCTGGAAGTCGGCCGCCGTCAGCTTGTTGCCGCGGGCGCGCTTGACGAGATCCTCGTAGGCAGCGAGGTACTCGCCGAAGGTGAGCGATTCGGCCTGCTTGATCGAGGGGACCATCAGCGCGCGCGAGCCGTCGGGCTTGGGCAGATCGATCGCGATGCCGAGGTTGATGTGCGCCGGCGCGACGACGGAGGGCTTGCCGTCGATCTCGGCGTAGGACACGTTCTGGCTGGGGAAGGCCTTGAGGGCTTGGATCAGGGCCCAGCCGATGAGGTGCGTGAAGCTCACCTTGCCGCCGCGGGTGCGCGACATGTGGTTGTTGATCACGATGCGGTTGTCGATCATGAGCTTCGCCGGCACGGTGCGCACGCTCGTCGCGGTGGGCACGGTCAGCGACTCGTCCATGTTCGCGGCAAGAGTCTTCGGCATGCCGCGCAGCGGTGTGACGACGTCCTCGCGGGCGGCGGGAGCCGGCGTCGGCTCGGTGCTGGGTGCCTGCGCCGGCACAGGCTGCGGGGAGGCGGGGCGGGCCGTCGTGCGGGCGACCGGCTGGGCGCCGACGACCGGGATCGGTGCCGTCATCGGGCGCGGCTCGGCGGCCGCCGCCGGCGACGCGGCGGGAGCGGGCGCGGCGGCCGGAGCGGTGGGAGTGGGGGCAGCATCCTTCTGAGTCTTCTCGTACGCCTCAAGCACAGGCCACCACGCCCGGTCGACCGAGTCGCGATCCTTCGCGAACTGGTCGTACATCTCGGCGACGAGCCATTCGTTGGCCCCGAATTCGCCGTCGCTCGAAGTTCCCACGCCGGTCACCTGACTGGACACGGTTGCGCCTGCTTTCATCGATGAACTTCAGATCGTGCGAGGCCCGCTGCCGTGTATGGCGCGGCCCACACGCACACGTTCATCAAGGGTATCCCAGGTTTTCTGTCGGTACCGTGGGAGTCATGCAGTTCTCCGGCGCACAGCCCACCGTCGACCTCACGTACTCGGACGTCTTCCTCGTGCCGCGACGATCCGGTGTGACCAGCCGCCTGGACGTCGATCTGTCGCCCCGCGACGGGACCTCGGCGACGATCCCGCTCGTCGCCTCCAACATGAACTCCGTCACCGGACCGCGTCTGGCCGCCGCCCTCGCCCGACGCGGAGGGCTCGGTGTGCTGCCGCAGGACATGCCGCTGCAGGAGATCGACACGGCGATCCGCTGGGTCAAGGACCAGCCCGTGCGGTGGGACACCCCGCTCGTGCTCGGCGCCGACGCGACCGTCTCGCAGGCGGCGGCGCTGCTGCCCGCGACCGAGGGCCACGGCATCGTCGTCGTCTCCGGAGACCTCACGCAGGTGCACGTCGACGACATCCTGGGCGTCGTCCCGGCGACGCGGCTGGGCACGGCCCTGCCCGACGCCCGCCTGGGTGACCTCACCCGCGGTCGCGGTGTCTCGATCGACGCCGACGACGTCACCGACGCCCGCCACGCCTTCGATCTGCTCGTCGCGGCGGATGCCGAGACCGTGTGCGTCCTGCACCACGGCTACCTCGTCGGCACCCTGTCGCAGCGCACCGCGCTGCGCTCGACGCTCTACCGGCCCGCGGTCGACGCGCACGGTCGGCTGATCGTCGCGGCTGCGGTCGGCATCAACGGCGACGTCGCCGCGAAGGCGAAGGCGCTCGCCGCCGCCGGGGTTGACGTGCTCGTCGTCGACACCGCGCACGGCCACCAGGAGGGCATGCTGCGCGCCCTGCAGACCGTGTCGGGGCTCGGCCTCGGCATCCCCATCGCGGCCGGCAACATCGTGACGGCGGAAGGCGTGCACGACCTCGTCGGAGCCGGCGCGTCGATCCTGAAGGTCGGGGTGGGGCCCGGCGCGATGTGCACCACCCGCATGATGACGGCCGTCGGCCGCCCCCAGTTCTCCGCGGTGCTGGAGACCGCGCAGGCCGCCGCCGAGCTCGGGGCTCACGTCTGGGCCGACGGCGGCGTCCGCTATCCGCGCGATGTCGCGCTCGCCCTGGCGGCGGGGGCGGCATCGGTCATGATCGGCTCGTGGTTCGCCGGCACCATCGAAGCGCCCGGGCAGCTGCAGGTCGATGAGGGGGGCCGCGTCTACAAGGAGTCGTGGGGCATGGCGTCCACGAAGGCGGTCCAGGGGCGGTTCGGTCGGCTGGACGCCTACGAGCGTGCGCGCAAGGAGCTGTTCGCCGAGGGGATCTCGTCGTCGAAGATCTACCTCGATCCGCTGCGGCCGTCGGTCGAGGACCTCGTCGACATGATCACCTCGGGCGTGCGCTCGTCGTTCACCTACGCGGGGGCGTCGACCGTCCCCGAATTCCATGAGCGTGCCACGGTGGGACTGCAATCCGCAGCCGGCTACGAAGAGGGCAAGGCCCTGCCTGTCAGCTGGTGACAGCCCGCGGCCACTCCCGCTCGCGCGGCCGAAATCGGCTCGCGCTGCGTTGATTTGAGGAGCGGATGCCGGTATCGGCAGCGCGAGCGCGGTCAGCGCAACACCGGATCGCGGGAATGGGGCCGCGGCTTGGTGCTGCGCAGGCCGTCGGCGGTGAGGATGTCGTAGACGCGTTGCGGGCGGTCGGCGTCGGTGGCTTGGAGGCGCGAGAACCCGCGCACCTCGCGGCGGATCTCGTTCTCACGGTTCTTCTCGTCGATGACGATGGCCGCAGGCGTCCGCCCCGCCGTGTACTCGGGACTGAGATACTTCCCGCGCCCGTCGATCTCGAGCCAGTGATCGGCATCCGGGAAGTACAGATCGCCGTACACCAGCCGGCCGCTGCGCAGCACCCGCCGCTCCTGCAACCGCGTCGGCGGAAACCCGAGCGCCGCCACCAGCAGCCGCACGTGGGTCTCACGGACATTTGCCGACAGCGGCGCCGACGATGCGAGCGCACGGCGCGCACGAGCATCGCCCCGCACGGGCCTCTCGTCGTCGAGGAGCGCTTCGATCTCGGCCGCCGTCGTGAGCGCTCCTCCGGCGCGTCCGGTCCAGAACGCCTGATCGATCGCCGTCACTGCGCGCAGGAACGGCAGCAGACGGGCGATATCCAGCGCGGTCTGGGCGGGAGTGGTGATCCGGTGGCGCCCGAACGGCACCGACATCCGTCCATCGCGCCCGAGCGCTCGCCGAGTGATCGCTCCTCCAGAGCGACCGCCCGTGGCGCGGTCGACCGTCACCTCGACCCGCGTCGGCCAGGCGCCGAGCACATCGATGCCCCACACGGCCGCCGCCGCGAAATGCGAGACGAGCGCGGGAGCGCGTACCCGCGCCATCACCTCCTGGACCCGAAGGCAGTGCTGCGCCACGGGGGCCAGCTGCCGCCAGTCGGCGCCCATGACGAAAGCCCCCGGCGCGACGCGCACCCAGGTGCCGTCCGCCAGCATCCGCCGTGCGCGCCGATCGTCCAGCGGTTCGCGCAGTTCACGTCGGCGCAGAACCGCGATGCCCACAGAAGCCGTCATGTGTCGACCCTCGCAGGCGCCGACGCCCCGGCATCCACGCCGACCGGCCCCGTGGACACCCGCGCCCGCAGCCCTGCCGGGGGAGGAGGCTGTGTGCTCCCTCTCGCGCGGTCGAAATCGGCTCGCGTGGCGTCGATTTCGGGCGCCGATGCCGATCTCGGCAGCGGCTGCCCGGTGGATGCCGAGTGGCGGCATCCAGCGCCGACACGGGCCGGGTGCCGTAAACTTCTTCGCACCATGGACGACCCTCCCAGTTGCAGACGATCGCCCCACCGACCCTCCCCGAGCATGATCGGGGGTGACGTGTGATGGAACTCGTCATGCTGGGCGTGGGGCTCCTGCTCACCATCGGAACCGGACTTTTCGTCGCGAGCGAATTCGCCCTCGTCAACCTCGATCGCGCGGATCTCGAGGCGCGTCAGGCGGCCGGGGAATCGCGGTTGTCGCTGACCATCAGCGCGTTGCGGATCACCTCGACGCACCTGTCCAGCGCGCAGCTCGGCATCACGCTGACCACCCTGCTCACCGGTTACACGATGGAACCGGCCCTCACCACCCTGCTCAGCCCCGTGCTGACGGCGTGGGGCGTTCCCGACGCGGTGGTTCGCGTCGTCGCCACGACCGTCGCGATCGCCGTCGCCACGACGTTCTCCATGATCCTGGGTGAGCTCGTGCCGAAGAACTTCGCGCTGGCCATCCCGCGTCAGACCGCGAAACTCGTCATGCCGTTCCAGGTCGCGTTCACCACGGTGTTCCGTCCTGCGATCACCGTCCTGAACGGCTCGGCCAACGGCATCCTGCGGGGGATGGGGATCGAACCCAAGGAGGAGCTTTCCGGAGCCCGCACGGCAGAAGAGCTCTCCAGCCTGGTGCGACGCTCGGCCAGTGCCGGTGTGCTGGAGGAGGACACCGCCTCGCTGCTGGATCGCACGCTCACCTTCGCGCGGCTGACGACCGCGGATGTCATGACGCCGCGTCCCAGCATCCATGCGGTCGCCGCCGGCGACAGTGTCGAGGACGTCATCCAGCTGGCCCGCCGCACGGGCCACAGTCGCTTCCCGGTGTTCGACGAGTCGATGGACGACATCACCGGCATCGTCCACCTCAAACAGGCCGTCAGCGTGCCGCGCGAGCGTCGCGGCGACGTTCCTGCGGCCGCCATCGCGGAAGAGCCGCTGCGAGTGCCCGAAGCCGTCCACCTCGACGCCGTGATGTCGGAGCTGCGCTCGCGCGGCTACCAGATGGCCGTCGTCGTCGACGAGTACGGGGGCACCGCCGGCGTGGTGACGCTGGAGGACCTCGTCGAGGAGATCGTCGGCGAGGTGCTCGACGAGCACGACCGCTCGCGCGCGGGCGTCGTGCGGGTCGCCGGCGCCGTGACGTTCCCGGCGGAGCTGCGTCCCGACGAGGTCCTCGATCGCACCGGCATCCGAGTGCCCGAGGGCGACGTGTACGACACCGTCGGCGGCTTCTTCATGTCGATGCTGGAGCGCATTCCCGTCGTCGGGGACCGCATCGATCTCGAGGACGGGACGCTGGAGGTGCAGCGGATGGACGGCCGGCGCGTCGACCGCGTCAAATTCACGCCGCACCCGCTGCCCCACGCGGCGCTCGACGGCGCCGATGCGTCCGACGCGGCGAACGAGGCAGGTGAGGGTCGATGAGCGACTGGGCCGGAATCGCGTGGCTGGTGGTGCTGCTCGCGTTCAACGCGTTCTTCGTCGGCGCCGAGTTTGCCGTCATCTCCGCCCGCCGCTCGCAGATCGAGCCGCTCGCCGAGAAGGGCTCCAAGACCGCGGTGACCGCGTTGTACGCGATGGAACACGCCACGCTCATGCTCGCCACGAGTCAGCTCGGCATCACCATCTGCTCGCTGCTGATCCTGAACGTGTCGGAGCCGGCGATCCATCACCTGCTCGAAGTGCCCCTGGGGCTGACGGGCTGGAACGAGGCGGTCATCGGCGGCGTCGCGTTCGCCATCGCCCTGGTCCTCGTGTCGTACCTGCACGTGGTGTTCGGCGAGATGGTGCCGAAGAACCTCGCGTTCTCGCTCCCCGACCGGGCCGTGCTCATGCTGGCGACACCGCTGGTGTGGACCTCGAAGCTCTTCTACCCGATCATCGTCGCCCTCAACTGGCTGGCCAACCACATCGTGCGCCTGTTCCGGGTCGAGCCGAAGAACGAGGCGGCGTCGACGTTCACCCTCGACGAGGTGGCCACGATCGTGAACCAGTCACGGATCGAGGGCGTGCTCGACGACGCTTCCGGCGCCGTGACGGCCGCGTTGGAGTTCACCGACAAGAAGGCGCGGGACGTCGCCGTACCCCTGTCGGAGCTCGTGACGCTTCCCGAGACGACGACGCCCGACGAGATCGAGCGCGCCGTCGCCAAGCACGGCTTCTCGCGCTACGTGATCGTGGATGCCGAGGGCATCCCTCTCGGCTACGTCCATCTCAAGGATGTGCTCCGCGCGGCTGAGGGCGCCGGCGCCGATGAGAAGGTCGCCGTGCCGATCAAGCCGAAGCGCATCCACCACATGGTTCCGGTCGCCGAGACGACCGACCTGGAGGATGCGCTGGCCCTCATGCGCCGCACCAGCCGTCACCTCGCGCAGGTGCGCAACGCTCGGGGCGAGACGACGGCGGTGCTCTTCCTCGAGGACATCATCGAGGAGCTCGTCGGCGAGGTACACGACGCGACACGCCGGGGCTACTGAGCCCGTTGCCGCCGCAGGGCCAGGTGTGTGGACCCGGCCCTGCGGCGCTCGCTCACCGAACGGGAGCGATACGGGGGCGTCCGCGCTCGTACTGCGGGGGCCACAGCGCGGCGTCGGCGCCGCCGAGCTCGACCTCGGCACGCAGCGCGAAGTGCGGGTCACGCAGCCATTCGCGACCGGCCAGGATCACGTCGGCGGCTCCGGACGCCAGGATCTCCTCCGCCTGCACACCCGAGGTGATCTCCCCCACGGCGCCGACCGCGACGTCGGCGACGCGGCGCACCTCGGCGGCGAGCGGCACCTGGTAGCCGGGGCCGGTCGTGATGCGCTGGTGGGCGACGAGACCGCCGCTGGAGATGTCGAAGAAATCGACGCCGCGCGCGGCCGCCCATCCGGCGACGGTCGCCGTCTGCGCGGCATCCCAGCCGCCGTCGGCCCAGTCGGATGCCGAGAAGCGCACGAGAGTCGCGGCATCCGGGGCGGCGCTGCGGACGGCGTCGACGACCTCGAGCAGCAGCCGGGCGCGGTTCTCCAGGCTGCCGCCGTACTCGTCCTCGCGCGCGTTCGACAGCGGCGAGAGGAACTGGTGGAGCAGATAGCCGTGCGCGGCGTGGACTTCCAGCACCTCGAAGCCGGCGGCGACCGCCCGCACCGCGGCGGCGGCGAACGCCACGACGATGCGGCGGATGCCCGCGGCATCCAAGGCCTCCGGCGCCTCGAATCCGTCGTAGGCGATGGCGGAGGGGGCGAGCGTGGTCCACCCGCCGTCGGCGGCGGGGACGCTGCCGCGGCGCCCGGAGAACGGTGAGAAGGTCGAGGCCTTGCGTCCGGCGTGGGCCAGCTGCACGCCGGGAAGAGCTCCGCGGGCGCGGATCGCGGCAACGATGGGCGCCCACGCGTCGCGCTGTTCGTCGTTCCAGAGGCCCACGTCCTCGGGGGAGATGCGTCCCTCCGGGCTCACCGCGGTCGCCTCGGCGATGACGACACCGGCGCCGCCGGACGCGAACTGGGCGAGGTGAACGTGATGCCAGTCGTTGGGCACGCCGTCGGTCGCCGAATACTGACACATCGGCGCGACCCAGAGGCGGTTGCGGACGGTGCGTCCGGCCAGTTCGTACGGGGTGAACAGCAGGCTCATGATGGCTCTCCGCGGGCTCGATGCGGGTGGGCGTTTCGACTCGGCGCTGTGCGCCTCGCTCAACGACCGGGGGACGGGGACGGGTAGGGTGGCGCGCATGAGCACACCCTCGCCGTGGACGGCACCCGAGACGGCCACCTTCCTCAGGGTGCCAACGGCGAGCGACGACAAGTATTCCCGAGGCGTCGTGGGCATGCGCACCGGATCGGAGGAGTTTCCCGGCGCGGCTGTTCTGGGCGTCGAGGCCGCGTGGCGGACGGGGACGGGAATGGTGCGCTACCTCGGTCCGCGTCGGGCCACCGACCTCGTGCTCCAGCGTCGCCCGGAGACGGTGACGGCCGACGGGCGGGTGCAGGCGTGGGTGGTCGGTTCGGGGACGTCCCCCACCGCTCGCACCCCTGCCGAGACCGCGGCGGTCCGGACGATCCTCTCCGGGGACGTGCCGGTCGTCGTCGATGCCGGCGCGCTCGATCTCGTCGTCGCGGCATCCGCCGTCACGGGCGATCCCGCGCCGCTGGTGCTGACGCCCCACGATCGCGAGCACGCCGCATTGCGCGATCGGCTGGGGCTGGCCTCGGCCATCGGTCGGGAACAGGCCGCCCTCGAGACGGCCGCTGTCACCGGCGCCGTCCTGCTGCTGAAGGGTTCGACGACGCTGATCGCGACGCCCGAGGGCACGGTGCGCTCGGTGACATCGGGCGTCGCATGGCTGGCGACGGCCGGCACCGGCGACGTGCTCGCCGGCATTCTGGGAGCGCTCGTGGCAGGGGCTCCGGATCGTGTCGCGGATGCCGCCGCGTGCGCGGCCTGGCTGCACGGCAGCGCCGGAGCTGCCGCCTCCGCCCGACACGGCGGAGGGCCGCTGGTCGCTCTCGACGTCGCCCGTGCGGTGTCGAGCATCGTGGGCGAGCTCGTCTCGGAACGCTGAGGTCGCCTCCCTAGGATGGGGGGATGATGAGGCGGAGCGTGCTGTGGGCCGCCTTCGCGATCGTTCACGTCGGTGTCGCCTGGCTCGGCTTCGTCCTGCCCAACGAGCCCATGGGAGACGTCTACCGCGTCTACGAGCCGTGGTCGACGAGCGCGCTGCAGGGGCACGGCATCGTCGGCATCGACCAGTCGTGGGTGTATCCGCAGCTCGCGCTGTTGCCCATGCTGCTGGCGCACGCGTTCGCGTGGATCGCCGGGTACACCGTCGGCTGGGCGATCGTCGTCATCGCCGCGGATGCCGTCGCATTCGCCATCCTCATCGGGCGCGCCCGCTCGGTGGGACGCGTGACGGCGGGATGGTTCTGGCTCGCCTACGTGGCGCTTCTCGGTCCGGTCGGGTTGTACCGGCTCGACGGGTTCACCGTGGCGCTGGCCGTGCTCGGCTGCCTGTGGCTCGTCGGACGTCCGTGGGCGGCGTCGGTGCTGCTGTCGGTCGCGACATGGATGAAGGTGTGGCCGGCCGCGGTGCTGGCCGCTGCGGTCGTCACGCTGCGTCGCCGCGGCGCGCTCGTGGGAGGTGCGGTGGTGGTGAGCGCGGCGACGCTGCTCGTGATCGCCGCTCTCGGGGGTGGGGCGCACGCTTTCGGCTTCATCGGCGACCAGACGACGCGGGGACTCCAGGTGGAGGCGCCGGTCAGCATGCCCTACCTCTGGGGCGCTCTGCTCGGCATCCCGGGGTTCTGGGTGTACTACGACCAGCATCTGCTGACGTTCCAGGTCACCGGCACTCAGATCGATCCCGTGATCGCCGCGATGACTCCCGCGCTCGTCGTGGCGATGCTCGTGGTCGCGGGTCTCGGGGTGTGGGCCGTGACGCGCGGCGTGCGGTACGCGACGCTGTTCCCGACGCTCTCGCTCGCCTTCGTTCTCGGGTTCATCGTCTTCAACAAGGTGGGCTCGCCGCAGTACCTCTGCTGGCTGGTGCCGTCGGTGGTGCTCGGGCTCGTCATCGATCGCCGCCGCTGGATGGCCCCGGCGTCGACGGCGCTGTTCGCCGCGCTGCTCACGCAGCTCGTCTACCCCCTGACCTACAACGGCGTCCTCTACCCGCAGCTCGTGCCCGTGAGCCTTCTGACTCTTCGCAACCTCGTTCTCTGCGCGATGTTCGTGTGGATGATCGTGCGCCTCGTCTCCGTTGCCCGCCATGCCCCCGCCTCGACCCTTTCGACGCGGGCGCTCCCCGAGAACGCCACGACGGGGCTCGTTCCCTGATCCCGTTCCCGCCGACCCGAACCCGCCGACCCGAAGGAGCCCCATGCTCGTCGCTTTCTCCGTCGCCCCGAGCGGCACCTCCACTCCCGCCGGGGCCGCCGCCGACGGCTCTGTGCACGACGCGGTCGCCGCGGCCGTGAAGGTCGTCCGTGACTCGGGACTACCGCACCGCACGACCTCGATGTTCACCGAGATCGAGGGGGAGTGGGACGAGGTCTTCGCGGTCGTGAAGGCCGCGACCGATGCCGTCATGCCCTTCGGCTCACGCGTCTCGCTGGTGCTCAAGGCCGACATCCGCCCCGGCCGCGTTGGAGAGCTCGACGGCAAGATCGAGCGGTTGGAAACCGCGATCGCGGCGTTGGAGGTCGACGGGTAGGCCGCCCGGGACGCCGCCGGCGCCCGGTAGCATGGCCGGGTGATCTCCTCGACCCCGTCGAGGGGTGCGGCGATGTGGGCGCTCCTCTCCCTCGCCATCGGCTCGTTCGGCATCGGCATGACCGAGTTCGTCGTCATGGGCTTGCTCCCGAACATCTCCGCCGACCTGCTGCCGACGACGTGGGCCTCCTCTCCCGAGGATGCCGTCGCGCAGGCGGGGTGGCTCATCACCCTGTACGCGCTCGGCGTCGTCATCGGCGCCCCCACGATCGCGGGAATCGTCGCGAAGTATCCGCGCCATCGCGTGATGCTGGCTCTGGCGGCGGCTCTGACGCTCGGCAACACGCTGACGCTGCTGGCACCGACGTTCGAGCTGGTCGCGGCATCCCGCGTGCTGGCGGGCCTGCCGCACGGCGCGTACTTCGGCATCGGGGCGCTCGTCGCCGCGGACGTCATGGGGCCGGGTAACCGGGCCAAGGGTGTCGCGTTCGTGCTCACGGGGCTCACGGTGGCCAACGTGGTGGGCGTGCCGTTGGGCACCTTCCTCGGGCAGCGCTTCGGGTGGCGGATCGCATTCCTCGTCGTCGCCCTCATCTTCGCCCTCGCCGCAGTGATGATCGCGCTGACCGTGCCGGCCCATGCGGGCGATCCCGGACGGACGCTCCGCGCGGAGCTGCGCGCGCTGCGGATCGGCCAGGTGTGGCTGACCCTGGGGGTCGGCGCGATCGGATTCGGCGGGTTCTTCGCGGCCTACAGCTACGTCGCGTCGATCGTCACCGAGGTCGCGGGAGCTCCCGCGGCCGTGGTGCCGGTGATCCTCATCGTCATGGGCATCGGCATGACGATCGGGAATCTCGTCGGCGGCCACCTTGCTGATCGCGACCTGAAACGCACGATGCTGGCGGGCCTCGGCGCTCTCATCGTGGTGCAGGTGCTCCTCGCCCTCACGGCGGGCGCGCTGATCGCGCTCGGCCTGTTCATCTTCTTGGTCGGCTTCGTGTCCTCGGTGCTGAGCCCGTCGATCCAGACGCGGCTCATGGACGTCGCCGGCGACAACCAGTCGATCGCCGCGGCGCTGAACCACTCCGCGCTGAACATCGGCAACGCCACCGGGGCGTTTCTCGGCGGCGTCGTGATCGCGGCCGGCTTCGGCTTCGTCGCACCGGTCTGGGTGGGAGCGCTGCTCGCGGCATCCGGCCTCGTGCTCGCCCTCGTGAGCTTCGGGATCGAGGCGCGCTCCGCACGAACCGCCGCCGCGGTGGCCTGACGCCGGGATCAGGCCTGCAGCAACCGCCGCAGGTGCGCTCCGACGGCGGTCGTCTCGATGAGGAAGCCGTCGTGACCGAAGTCGCTCGACAGCACGATGGCGCCGTCGTCGATCGTCGAGCGGATGCCGCGCGCGATGCGGTGCTGTCCATCGATCGGGAACAGGCGGTCGCTATCGGTGCCGAGCACGAGCGTCGTCGCGGTGACACGCGCGAGGGCATCCTCGACCCCGCCACGGTCGCGTCCCACGTCGTGGGAGTTCATGGCCTCGACCAGCGTGATGTAGGTGTTCGCGTCGAAGCGGCGCGTGAACTTGTTGCCGTGGAAGTCGAGATAGCTTTCCACGGCGAAGCGGCCCCCGTGACCGAGCGGGCTCTTTCCCGACTGCCACGATCGCTGGAAGCGCTGGTTGAGTTCGGTGGGGCTCCGGTAGTTCAGCAGGGCCATGCGGCGGGCGAGCGCGAGGCCGCGGTGCGGTCCCTCGCCGTCGGGAGCGTCGTAGTACTCACCGTCGGCGAAGCGCGGATCGATCTGGATGGCTTCCAGCTGCACGCCGTTGAGCGCGATCTGGTCGGCCGTCGTCGTCGGCGGAGAGGAGAGTACGGCGAGCCGCGCGACGCGCTCGGGCTGGCCCACACCCCACTCGAGCGCGTGCATGCCGCCCATCGAGCCGCCGACGACCGCGGCCCACACATCGATGCCGAGCGCATCCGCAAGGCGCACCTGGGCGGCGACCTGGTCGCGGACGGTCAGGTACGGAAAGCGTCCCGCCCATTCGTACCCGTCGGGGGCGATCGATGACGGCCCCGTCGAGCCCTGGCATCCACCGAGCATGTTCGGGGCGACGACGAACCAGCGGTCGGTGTCGATGGGGGCGCCCGGGCCCACGATGTCGTCCCACCAGCCCGCGGTGGGATGACCGGGTCCCGCGGCGCCGCGCACGTGACTGTCGCCGGTGAGGGCATGCAGCACGAGCACCGCGTTGTCACGGGCGGGCGACAGCTCGCCCCAGGTCTCGTAGGCCAGGCGGATGCCGGGAAGCTCCCGACCGCCCTCGGTCGTGAAGGCGCCGAACGCGGCGAAGCGGCGGTCGCCGGCGGGATCGCCGTCGCGCCAGGCGCCCGTCGCCGGGGGGCGGCCGCGCAGCAGGCGCGCGTCGGCCTCCGTGATCGGTGCACTCGGCACCGTGTCTTCGGAGGTCTGCCAGTCCATGACGTCCATTCTCCCGGGTCTCGGATATCGCAAACGGACTGTTACGACCACCACCTCCGCAGAAACGCACGAACTCCGCAGCGGGAAGCGTTTCCGGCTGCGGAGTTCGCGGCATCCTGCGGAGTTCGTGCACCCGTCGGGGACGGGTATGCTGCTCCGCGGCGGGGCAGGGCTCAGGCGCGGGCAGCCTCGGAGACCTTGCGCGCGGCGGCGAGGGCCTGCTCGAGGTCGGCCTTGAGATCCTCGACGTTCTCCAGACCCACCGACAGGCGGACCAGGCCCGGGGTCACACCGGCCGTGAGCTGCTGCTCCGGCGTCAGCTGCGAGTGCGTCGTGGATGCCGGGTGGATGACGAGCGAGCGGACATCGCCGATGTTGGCGAGGTGGCTGAAGAGCTCGAGCGCGTTCACGAACTCGCGACCGGCCTGGACGCCGCCCTTGAGCTCGAACGACAGCACCGCGCCCACGCCCTTCGGGGCGTAGCGGTTCGCGGCCGCGTACCAGGGCGAGGTCGGCAGGCCGGAGTAGTTGACCGAGGCGATGTCGTCGTGGTTCTCCAGCCACTCGGCGATCTCCTGCGCGTTCTGCACGTGACGCTCGATGCGCAGCGACAGGGTCTCGATGCCCTGGATGAGCAGCCAGGCGCTCTGCGGCGAGATGGCGGCGCCGAGGTCGCGCAGCAGCTGCACGCGTGCCTTGATGACGTACGCCAGGCCGTCGCCGACAGCCTGCGTGTAGACCGCGCCGTGGTAGGAGGGGTCGGGGGTGGTCAGGCCCGGGAAGCGGTCGGCGTGCTCGGACCACGGGAACGTGCCGCCGTCGACGATGGCGCCGCCGATGACGGTGCCGTGGCCGCCGAGGAACTTGGTGGCCGAGTGCACGACGATGTCGGCGCCGTGCTCGAACGGGCGGATGAGGTAGGGCGTTGCGATCGTGTTGTCGACGATGAGCGGCACACCGGCCTCGTGGGCGACGTCGGCGACGGTGCGGATGTCGAGCACGTTGATCTGTGGGTTGCCGATCGTCTCGGCGAAGAACAGCTTCGTGTTGGGGCGGACCGCGCGGCGCCATTCCTCCGGGTCGTCCTGGTTCTCGACGAACGTGACCTCGATGCCGAGCTTGCCCAGCGTGTACTTGAAGAGATTGTAGGTGCCGCCGTAGATCGAGCTCGACGACACGAAGTGGTCACCGGCCTCCGCGATGTTGAGGATCGCGAATGTCTCCGCTGCCTGGCCCGACGCGACGAGGAGGGCGCCGGTGCCCCCCTCGAGGGCCGCGATGCGCTGTTCGACGACGTCCTGCGTGGGGTTCTGGATGCGGGTGTAGATGTTGCCGAACTCCGCCAGAGCGAACAGGTTCGCGGCGTGGTCGGCGTTGTCGAACACGTAGGAGGTGGTCTGGTAGATCGGCGTGGCTCGCGCCTTGGTCACGGGGTCGGGCTGCGCGCCCGCGTGGATCTGCGTGGTCTCGAAGCGCCAGTTCTCGGATGCGGACATGTCGGGCTCCATCGGGTGAATCGGAAGTGGTGGGGAGCCGGGGTCGGATGCCGCGGCCATCACTGACAGTAGAGTTCGCGCCCGTTGTCAACAACGGTCGGGAAATGTGACGTAATGAACGCACTCGCCTCGGCATCCGATGCCGTGACGTAGCGTGGGGGCATGACTTCGCCGCAGGAGAGTTCTCAGGACCACCGTCGTCGCGCCGTGGTGACGGGAGCGAGCTCCGGCATCGGTGCGGCGACCGTCCGCGCCCTGCGGGCGTCGGGCTGGGACGTGGTGGGTGTGGCTCGCCGCGCGGAGCGGCTGGTCGCGCTGGATCGCGAAACCGGGTCGGCATCGTTCGCCGCCGACCTGTCGAACGAGGCCGACGTGGCGGCGCTGGCCGAGCACCTGGCACGCACCGGGGCGGTGCACGCCCTCGTGCACGTCGCCGGCGGCGCGCGGGGCACCGACCGGGTCGAAGACGGCGACCCGGCGGACTGGCGCTGGATGTTCGAGGCGAACGTGCTCTCGGCGCAGCTGATCACGGCGGCCCTGCTGCCGTTGCTGCGGGCAGGGATCGACGACGGCGGTCACGCCGACACGCTGTATGTCACCTCGACCGCGGCGCAGACGGCGTATCCCGGAGGAGCCGGTTACAACGCGGCGAAGGCGGGCGAGGCGATGCTCGTGCACGCCCTGCGTCTGGAGCTGAACGGGGAGCCGATCCGCGTGACCGAGGTCGCGCCGGGCATGGTCTACACCGAGGAGTTCACCCTCAACCGACTGGGCGGCGACCGCGCCACGGCCGAGAAGGTCTACGAGGGCGTCGAGCACCCGCTCACCGCGGACGATGTCGCGGATGTCATCGTGTACGCCCTTCAAGCTCCCGGCCACGTCAACCTGGACCTCGTGACGATGCGCCCGGTCGCCCAGTCCGCGCAGCACCTGCTCGCGCGCGGTCGCCTCCGCCCGCGCGCCTGACCCCGCGGAAGAGGCCCGCGGCGTCAGGATGCGGGGGCGTCGGCGAACGCGACCTTCGGAACGAACACGAGCAGCAGGGCGGCGAGGAATCCGCCGCCGGCGCAGATCGCCCACACCGTCAGGTAGCCACCGAGGGAAGCCGCGGTCTGGCTGGCCACGGCGCCGGCGCCGGCCGCGAGCACCACGCCGAACACGGCTGAGGAGAACGACCCGCCGATCGTCTTGGTCGTGTTGGTCAGTGCCGTCGCGATGCCGGTCTGCCCGCGCGGGGCGGCGGCGGCCGCGGCGGCGGGAAGCGCACCGACCAGCGCGCCGCAGCCGAGCCCGGCGATCGAGAGGTTGAGCAGCACCTGCCACAGCTCCACGTGGAACGGCAGGAAGAGCAGATAGCCGATACCCACGAGCAGGGATGCCGCGATCAGTACGACCCGTGGGCTCGCCCGCCGCGAGGTCACGGCGAACAGCACGGCGCCCACGATGAGTGAAACGAGGTAGACCCCGATGATGTTCGAGCGCTCCGTGGCATCCAACCCGAGCCCGTAGCCGAGGGAGGGATCGGTGCCGGCGTACGTCGACAACGGTCCCTGCGCGCCGAGCAGGCTGATCCCGGTGAGGAAGGCCGTCGCCTGCACCGGCCACATCTCGGGTCGGCGCAGCACCCGGATGTCCACCGCCGGGTCGTCCTGGCGCAGTTCGAAGCGCACGAACCACACGAACACCGCGACCCCGGCCAGCAGCAGGGCAATGACCCAGATCCAGGCGGCGGCGCCGAGCGCCAGCTCACCGATCATCCGCATCCAGGCCAGACCGCCCGTCACGAGCAGCAGTGCCCACGCGAGGAGCACGAAACCCCTCGTGTCGAGGCGTCGTCCACCCTCCGGGGCGGATTCGGGAACACCGATCCAGATGACGAGTGCGACGAGCGTCACGGCGATCGCCGGTACGATGAGCGTCGCGGTGAGGTTCTGGCCGCTTGCGGCGAAGATCCGTCCGGCGGCGAGAGCGCCGACGATCGCGCCGACCTCCAGCCCGACGACCAGCAGACCCGCCGCGCGGCGGGTCGTCGACACTCCGCGCTGCTGCACCCGGCCGCGCTCGAAGATGAGGGCGATCTCCAACGGCAGCCAGACGACGTAGAAGCCCTGCAACGCCCAGGCGATCAGAAAGCTCCAGAACGAGGTCGCGAACGCCAGCCACCACGTCGCCCCGGCCGTGAGGACCGCGGCGATGAGCAGGATGCGCTTGTGGCCGTACATGTCGCCGAGTTTCGCGAGCACCGGGACGACGAGCGCCGACAGCAGCAGCTGCGCCGCCTCGAACCAGTTGACATCCGAGTCGTGGATGCCGAGGGAGACGACGATGTCGCTGAACAGCGGCACGTAGTACCCCTGCAGGATGCCGCTGACGATCTCGACCAGGATGAACCATCCGATGAGGCCGGCGGTGATGCCGAGGCCCCGGGGAAGGCGGGCCGAGCGGGTGCGGGGGCTCTTCGCCGTCGAGGAGCCTGCGGAGGAGGAGGTCACGGCGTTCACTCTAGCCACGCGTGTGTGTCGCGCACCGCAGCGGCGCCTAGGCTGAATGCCGTGACGAGCGAGCGCGAAGTACTGACATGGGACGGTTTCGGCGAGGCGACCCGGGCGCTGTCCCGATCGATCGTGGCGGACGGGTTCGTTCCCGACGTCGTGGTGGCGATCGCCCGCGGGGGTCTGCTGCCCGCCGGCGCGATCGCCTACGGTCTGGGCGTCAAGAGCTGCGGTGCCCTGAACGTGGAGTTCTACACCGGCATCGGCACCGTGCTGGAGGCTCCGGCGCTCCTGCCCCCCGACCTCGACCTCGGCTACCTTCCCGGCAAGCGCGTCCTGCTCGTCGACGACGTCGCCGACAGCGGTCGCACACTCGCCCTCGCGGTGAAGATGCTGCGCGACGCCGATGCCGACGTGCGATCAGTGTGCATCTACACGAAGCCCGGCAGTGTCGCCCAGCCCGACTTCTCCTGGCGCGAGACCGACCGTTGGATCGATTTCCCCTGGTCGGCCGCCGGTTCTGTGATCGAGGAGGATGCGGGCGCGGAGGCGAGCGCTTGATGGCGATGGCCCTCGATGAGCTGGCCGATGCCGGACTCATCGACGCGGATTGGGCGCACGCGCTCGCTCCGGTGGCGCCCGACATCGCGGCGCTCGGCGAACGACTGCGCGCCGAGACCGCGGCAGGGCGGCCGTATCTCCCCGCGGGCGACAAGGTGCTCCGCGCCTTCGCGAGACCGCTCGCGGACGTCAAGGTCCTCATCGTCGGGCAGGACCCCTACCCGACCCCGGGCCACCCGATCGGGCTCTCGTTCGCCGTGGACGCGCACGTGAGGCCCCTGCCGCGAAGCCTCGCCAACATCTACCAGGAGCTGGAAACCGACCTCGGCATCGCACGGGCACCGCACGGCGACCTCTCCGCATGGAGCGATCAGGGCGTCATGCTGCTCAACCGCGTGCTGACAGTGGCCCCCGGAGCTCCCGCATCGCATCGCGGGTGGGGATGGGAGAAGGTCACCGAACACGCCATCCGCACCCTCGTCGCCCGCGACCGACCGCTCGTCGCGGTGCTCTGGGGGCGGGATACCGCGAACCTGCGGCCCCTTCTCGCGGGGACCCCGACCGTGGAGTCCGCCCACCCTTCGCCGCTGTCGGCCAGTCGGGGCTTCTTCGGCTCGCGTCCCTTCTCGCGTGTCAATGAGCTGCTCGTCCAGCAGGGTGCGACGCCGGTCGACTGGCGTTTAGGCTGAGCCACATGCTGGAGGAGGAGTACGACAAGAGTCGGCGGCGGCTGCCCGTGCACCTGCGCCGCAGCGAGCAGGAGCGCCCCTTCTCCTACGAGATCCGGCCCGTGCGGGACGGCGATATTCCGGACATCCGCGAGATCTACAACTACTACGTCACCAACTCGGTGGTGACCTTCGACGAGAAGAAGTGGTCGCTCGCCCAGTGGCGCGAGAAGCTCGAGCATCTCTCCAAGCTCGGCATGCCGTTCCTCGTGGCGCAGTCGCCCAGCGGGCAGATCCTCGGCTATGCACTCGTGCAGCCGATGTCGGCCAAGTCGGCGTACCGCTACAGCGTGGAGAACTCGATCTACCTCGGCCAGGCGGCGACGGGAAAGGGCCTCGGCCGCGCGCTCCTGGAGGCGCTGATCGCAGCCAGCGAAGCGGCCGGCATCCATCAGATGGTCGCGGTGATCAGCGACAAGGGGGCCGAGTCCTCCATCGCCCTGCACGAGAAGCTCGGCTTCGTCGAGGTCGGACGCATGGGACGCGTCGGCTTCAAGTTCGGCCGCTGGCTCGGCACGATCTACCTGCAGAAGCAGCTGTCGCCGGTGAAGAAAAAGCGCTCGCTGTTCTCGCGCTCGGAGCGCTCAGAGGGGTGAGGGCGCGGCGTCGCGGACCGCGTCGATCAAGATGCGCCAGGCGCCCTCGGCGTCCGCCTCGCTGACGATCGCACGGTGGGAACGACCGTCGACGTGAGCTTCGATGGTCCAGGTGAATCGGTCGGCGCCCGGCGCGGTGGGGGCAGCGGCCGAGCCCGGGAGAGGCTCGCCCCTGTCCTCGGCATCCCAGGGGCAACGTTCCACGAGCTGCTTCCAGCGCGCACTCTCGTGGGGAGGTGCCGAGAGGTGCCAGCGGCGCGTGAATCCCGCGACGCCGCCGGAGCGGACCATGCTCACGGTCAGGGCGTGCGCATCGGCGTCATTCGCGGTCTCCGGCAGATCGCGCGGATCGGGATGGTTCGTCACGGGCGGTCACACCGACGGCGTTCCACGCGGTGCGGACGGCGTCGGCTTCCTCCGATCTCTCACCGTACTCCCGCTGCGCGACCGCCGTGGTCGCCGCCGCGAACGCCGAGAAATCCGCCGTCGGCGGCACGGCGCCCTGCGTCACGGTGAGGTACCAGATGCGGCCCGCTCGTTCCCACGCGTGACCGCCGAGCGCGGTGGCGACGAGGTGGAAAGCCTTGTTCGGGATGCCGGAGTTGATGTGCACGCCGCCGTTGTCCTCGCTCGTGCGGACGTAGTCGCGCATGTGGGCGGGCTGAGGGTCTTTGCCGAGAACGTCGTCGTGGTAGGCCGTTCCGGGTGCCTTCATCGAGCGCAGCGCCACGCCCTGAACGGCGTCGGTGAAGATGCCGGCCCCGATCAGCCACGACGCCTCCGCGGCGCTCTCGCCGGCGCGATGCTGCTCTGTCAGCGCGCCGAAGACGTCGGCTACGGACTCGTTGAGCGCTCCCGACTGTCCCTGGTACTCGAGACCGCCGCCGTGTTCGATCACGCCGTGGCCGAGCTCGTGCCCGATGACGCTGATCGAAGAGGTGAAGCCCCGGAACACCTCGCCGTCGCCGTCGCCGAAGACCATCCGCTCGCCGTTCCAGAACGCGTTGTCATAGCGGTCGCCGTAGTGCACGCTCGCCGCGAGGGTTCCGCCGGCGCCGTCGATCGAGCGGCGTGCGAACGCGTCCCAGAACAGCTCGAAGCTCGCGCCCAGCCCCTCGAAGGCCTCGTTCACGGCGACGTCGGCGACGGCCGGGTCGTCTTCGCCGCGCACGCGCATGCCGGGAAGCGTTTCGCGGTGCTGCGCGTCGGAGATGACGCGGTCGGGCGCCGGCTCTCCCTGCAAGATGAGGGCGTCGCCGTCGGCCGACAGATCGAGCCGTGCCCGACCACGCGCGGGCGCCGGGTGGGAGGGCCGTGCGATCGCCAGGGTCGCGCGGGCGGCCTCTGCCGCGTTCGCGAGGTGCGGGGCGTCGGTGGCGGCCAGGCGAGACAGCAGGTACGGCGGAACGATGGCGAACATGGCGTCACCCTACGCCCGGCATCCGACGTGCGCGCCTGTCCGATGCCCTCGCCCGCGCAGCGATCAGTCCCGCGGTGGGTCGATCACCGGGATGGAGGCGAGCAGCCGACGCGTGTAGGCGACCTGCGGCGCGAGCAGGACCTTCTCCGTCGGGCCCTCCTCGACGATGCGGCCGTCCTTCATGACGATCACCTCGTCGCAGAGGTTCTGCACGACGCCGATGTCGTGCGACACCATCACGAGGGTGAGCTGTTCGCGCTGGCGCAGCTCGCGCAGCAGTTCCAGGATCTGCGCGCGTACGGTGACATCGAGCGCCGAGAGCGGCTCGTCGCCGACGAGGATGCGCGGGCGGTGCACGATCGCGCGCGCCAGGGCGATGCGCTGGCGCTGCCCGCCCGAGAACTCGTGCGGGTAGCGGTCGGCCATCGCCGCCTCGAGGCCGACCGCCTTGAGCACCTCGCGCACGCGCGCACGACGATCGCCCGGGATCTCCAGCGCCCAGAGCGGCTCGCCGATGATCCTTCCGACGCTCATCCGGGGATCCAGCGACGCGTACGGATCCTGGAACACGATGCCGGTCTCGCGTCGCAGCCAGTGCAGCGAGCGCGCAGAGGCCCTCGCATCCACCGTGCGTCCGGCCACCGTCACCGTGCCGGTCGTGGGCGCGTCCAGCCCCAGCAGCACACGCACGAGCGTGGACTTGCCCGAGCCCGACTCGCCGATGATGCCGACGGCGGAGCCCTCGAAGACGTCGATGTCGGCGTCCTCGAGCGCCGTGGTCCATCGTGTCCGCTCGAACAGTCCGGTTCCGCGTTGGCGGAAGCGACGGCTGACGGCCCGCGCGCTCAGCAGGGCGTCCGCACTCATGCCGCACCCCCCGGTCGCCACAGCGTCGCGGTGGCGTCGCGCAGCAGGCCTTGCGTCACCGGGGATGCCGGTGCCGTGAGCAGTCGTGAGAGCGGCCCGTGCTCGACCACGCGCCCGTCTTCGAGCACGACGGCGTGCGTGGCGATCTGGGAGAGCACCGCCAGGTCGTGCGTGATGAACACCAGCGACATGCCGTCCCTCGCGACGAGGCCGGCGAGCAGCTCGAGCACCTCCGCCTGGATCGTGACGTCGAGCGCCGTCGTCGGCTCGTCCGCGATCAGCAGGCGAGGACGGCAGGCGAGGGCCATGGCGATGGCCACCCTCTGGCGCTGACCGCCGGAGAGCTGGTGCGGGTAGCGACGGACGATCTGGGCGGGGTCGGGAAGCCGAACCCGCTCGGCCTCTGCGATGGCGCGGGCCGCGGCATCCCTGCGCCCGAGGCCCTCGTGGATGCGCACGGACTCGGCGATCTGGCGGCCGACGGTGCGGATCGGATTGAGGGCGGTGCGCGGCTCCTGGAAGACGATGCCGATCTCATCGCCGCGCAGTCGGGCGAGCTCGCGGTCCGGCAGACCGATCAGCTCGCGCTCGTTCCATCGGATGCTGCCCGTGGCCGTGGCGGCGTCCGGCAGCAGGCCGAGGATCGCGAGGGCGGTGAGGGACTTGCCCGACCCCGACTCTCCGATCAGGCCCACGCGCGCGCCGTCGGGGACGTCGAAGGAGATGTCGTCCACGACGCGGCGACCGTCGATCTCGATCGACAGATTGCGCACCACCAGGCTCACGAGATCACCGCCGTCGTGTGGGTCTGCGCCGCCGTGCGCCGACGCGTGAGGGTGGGGTCGGTCGCCTCGCGCAGTGCGTCCCCGAGGAGGTTGAGCCCCAGCACCGTGATCGTGATCGCCAGTCCCGGCCAGACGACGCTCAACGGGTGCACCGAGATGTACTGCTGCAGGTCTTTCAGCAGCAGCCCCCAGCTGGGTTCGGTGAGGGGGGCGCCGAACCCGAGGTAGCTGAGCCCGGCTTCGGCGAGGACGGCGACGGCCATGCCCCACGACAGCTGCACGATCAAGACCGGGGCGATGTTGGGCAACAGGTGCCGGTACAGGTTCTGGAAGGGAGTGAGACCGGCGGCTCGACCGGCGAGAACGAAGTCGCTGTGCAGCACGCGGCGGAGTTCCGGGCGCGTGACGCGCGCGATGTTGACGCCGAAGCCGATGCCGACCGAGACGATCACCACCCACAGCGAGCCACCCCACACGGACGAGATCATCATGGCGATCAGAAGAACGGGGAACGCGATGAGGATGTCGACGAGCACGGCGACGCTCTCGCGCAGCCACCGCGCGGTGAGTGCGCCGAGGGCGGCGAGGGCGACACCGATCACCGTCGCCACGAGACCGGCGCCGAGCGCCACCCAGACCGTCGTGCGAGCGCCGGCCATCAGCAGGCTCAGGATGTCGCGGCCCGCGCCGTCCGTGCCGAGCAGATGCGGCCACCCCGGCAGAGCCCACCGGCCGTCGACGTCGACCGCCTGCGGATCGAACGGCAACCAGAACCGTGCGACGAGTGCGACGACGCCGATCGTCAGCACGACGAGGAGACCGAAGCGTCCCGTCGACAGCGCCCACAGTCGACGCAGCCAGGCGAACCTGCTCATTCCGCCTCCCGCTGCCGAGGGTCGATCAGCCGGTGGACGAGGTCGACGGCGAAGCCGACGACGAGCACGAACCCGGTGAGCGCGAGCAGTTCGCCCTGAACCTTGAGCAGGTCACGCTTGCCGACGTCCTCCACGAGCATGCGTCCGATGCCGGGCAGGCTGAACAGCTGCTCGATGACGACGGCGCCGACGATGATGCCGGCCACCTGCAGCCCCAGAACCGTGATGATCGACAGACCCACCGTGGGCAGTCCGTGCCGGATGAGGGCCTGCGTGCGGGTGAGGCCCTTCGCCGCCGCGGTGCGGACGAAGTCCTCTCCCGTCGCCTGGAGGGTCGCCGAACGGACGAACCGCATGAGCATCGCGCCCTCGACGACGCCGATCGTGATCGCCGGCAGCAGCAGAGCACGGATCGCGGATGCCGGGTCGCTCCACCCCGCGCGGGGAAAGCCCTGGGCGGGCAGCCACCCGAGCCAGACAGCGAACACGAGCACCAGCATCATGCCAGCCCACACCACCGGGACGGCGGCCACGGCCTGGGCGCCGACGGAGAGGGCGGTGCCGTCGGGACGGCCGCGGCGAACGGCGGAGAGCACTCCGAACGGCAGTGCGATCAGCAGGGCGACGGTCATCGCCATCAGTCCGAGCGGAATCGTCACCTGCGCCTTCTCGGCGAGCTGCCCCGCCACGGGGGCGCCCGTCAGCAGCGACTGGCCGAGATCTCCGCGGAAGACACCGCCGATCCACGACAGGTACTGCACCGCAAGGGGCTCTCCGAGCCCGAGGCGCTCACGGATCGCGGCGACCTGCGCCGGGCCCGCATCGATCCCGGCGATGAGCTGAGCGACGTCGCCGGGAAGGACCCGGAGCGTCAGGAAGATCAGCGCACTGGCGACGAACAGGCCGAGCAGCAGCAGGGCCAGTCGCGTCAGCGCGTAACGGATCACCCCTTGCTCTTGGCCAGCTCGGCGAGGTTGATGCGCTCGTTGACGTTGACGGAAGGGAAGCCGCTCACGTTCGTGCCCACCGCGACGATGGACGCACCGTTGTACAGCCAGTCGGCGGCCTGATCGTCCGCGACGATCTTCGCGGCCTGCTTCAGCAGGTCGGCGGAGGTCTGCTCGTCGGTCGCGCTGAGTGACTGCTGGTAGAGCTTCTGCACCTCCGGGTTGTTGTAGGTGAAGTAGTAGTTGGGGTTCGCCCAGTTCTCGAAGTCACGGGCCTCGGTGTGCAGCACGAAACTGAGGTCGTAGTTCTTGTTGATGTAGACGTCGTTGAGCCACGTCGGGAACTCGACGGCCTTCACCTTCAGGGTGATGCCCACGTCGTTGAGGTTCGACACGAGGATCTGAGACACGGTCGTGCCGTAGAACGACGGGATCGTGAGCGTCAGCGTGAGGTCCGACACCCCGGCGTCGGCCAGGAGCTTCTTCGCGGCCGCCGGGTCGAACGGGGCGGTGGACGACAGATCCGCGTAGCCGGGGTCGAGCTCGGGAATCGGACCGTACAGCGTCTGGCCGGCCCCGAGAGCCTTGACGATCGCGTTGTGGTCGATGGCCTGACGGATCGCCTGGCGCACCCGCTTGTCGGACAGGGGCGCCTTCGTCGAGTTCATCGCGAGCGTGCCCTTGTCGGTGGACTTGCCGAGCACGAGTGTGAAGTCACCGTTCGCCTCGATCTGGTCCTTGAGGTTGGCGTCGAAGCCCGTGACCACGTCGAGCTCGTGTGCGAGGGCACCGTTGAGGGCAGCCTGGTTGTCGGGGATGTAGCTGAACACCACCTCCTTGACCTTGGCCTTGTCGCCCCAGAAGGCGTCGTTGCGGTCGAAGGTGATCGAGTCGCCCTGCTTCCAGCTGGTCAGCTTGTACGGCCCGGTGCCGTTCGCCTTCGTCTTGCGATCGGTGGTGTCGTCCTTCTTGAGGACGAGACCTGCCCGGCCGGTGAGGTTCCACAGCAGGCTGGAGTCGGGCTGGCTCAGCGTGAGCACGACGTCCTTGCCGTTCGCGACGATGCTCTGTACGCGTGCGAGGCGGTCGGAGTCGCTGTACGACGCGGTGGACTTGACCTGTTCCAGCGACCAGACGACGTCATCGACGGTGAGCGGGGAGCCATCGTGGAAGGTGACGCCGTCGCGGAGCGTGAACGTGTAGGTGAGGCCGTCGGACGAGATCTTGTAGTCGCTGGCCAGCTCCGGCTCGATCTTCTGATCGGGCGTGCGCGAGACGAGGCCCTGGTAGACGTTGTCGATCAGGATCTGGTCCAGGGCGGCGCCGGCGGTCTCACGGATGTCGAGGTTGCTCGGCTCGGAGACGAGGCGCACGGTCACGACGGCGTCGGGGTCGGGCGTGACCGCGGTGGGGGAGGCGTCGGGTGCGGATCCGCCGGAGCAGGCGCTCAGCAGCAGGGCCCCGGCGGCGAGAAGCGCGGCGGCGACGGTGGTGCGGCGAAGCATGTGAGAGGTGTCCTTTCGGCAGCGCGGGCGTGCGCGTGTGCTGTGCGCAGCGGCCCGCGGACTCGGGTGCGCGTTACAGCCTAGGCTTTGCGGCGGTCGGTGCGGTCATCGGTCTTCGCTGGGGTGACACCGAGCGTCATGCGACCGGTCGACTCAGCCGCGCGCGACCTGTGCGATGAGGCGGGCCAGTTCCACCGGCTGCTCCTCCTGCACGTTGTGGCCCGAGTCGACCTCGACGACGGATGCCGTCGGGAGGCGGTGCTGGAAGTCGTCGGCATCCGCGGGCGTCACGAACCCGCGACATCCGCGCACGAGCGTGATCGGAGCGGCAGCGGCGGCGAGGTCGTCCCACCCCGCGGCGGTCAGCGCGCCGCGGATCGCGTGACGTTGCGCCTCTGCGCTCGCCGCGGCATCCGCGTCACCGGCCAGCGCGTTCGCGAGGTGCGCGAAATGGTGCTTCCATTCGACGCGGCCGTCCGCGCGCACGCGCGAGTTGAGGGTGACACCGCGCGTCGCAGCCCCACGGGATCCGCCGAGGCCGAACGAGAGCGCCCGTTCGACGAGCTCGTCGCGGCTGGCCCAGTCGGTGGGGCCGGCGAAGAAAGCGGCGATCTGTGCGGCATCGCCGTCCGGGTCGATGCCGGGGGTGATGTCGACGACGATCAGCTCGCGCACCAGCTCCGGGTGCGCAGCGGCAAGCGCGGCTGCTGTCAGGCCCCCGAGCGATTGGCCGACGAGCACCTGCGGCGTGGCCGCGGTCCACGCGGCGACAGCGGGCGCGATGTCGGCCGCGAGGACGCCTCCGGTGTACGCGGCATCCGCCCGCCATGACGAGTCGCCGTGACCCGGCAGGTCGACGGCGAGGGCGGGGATGCCGAGGGCGAGCACCGTCGTGTCCCACGTGTGCGCGTTGAGGCCGGCGCCGTGCAGGAGCGTCACCTGCGGGGGAGTGAAGGCGGCCGTGACGGGATCCCCGTACTGCAGCGCGCTGACGACACGACCGTCGTCGAGGCGGTGGGTGAGGCGGCGGACGGGCGGCACGGCATCGATGCCGAGCTCGGCGGACTGATCGGCCAGGAAGGAGAACTCATCCATTCGGACATTGTGCCGCGATCCGCGCTCGCAGCGGTCGTCGTCTACCCGTCCTAGGCTGATCGCATGAGCACCGAGCGTCGCGTCCACCTGTCCCGGTCGGCCCGTCCCGCGTATGACGCCCTCGAGGCGTTCTCCCAGACGGTCGGCACGATCGCCGCCGAGGCGGGCATCGATGCGCGGTTGCGTGAGCTTGTGCTCATCCACGCCTCGCAGCTCAACGGCTGCGCGTACTGCGTGCGCGTGCACGTCGACCGCGCGGTCGCGGCGGGTCTCGGCATCGATGAGATCGCCCAGCTCGCCGCCTGGCGGGACTCGGGCGTGTTCTCGGCCCGCGAGCGCGCGGCTCTCGAACTGGCGGAGTGCTACGTCTTCATCCACGAGGAGGGTGTGCCCGACGAGGTCTACGACCGCGTCGGCGGCATCCTCTCGGAGCAGGAGTACGTCGCGATCAGCTGGCTGCTCGTGTCGATCAACGCCTTCAACCGCATCACGATCGCCGGAAAGTACCCGGTCCCGCCGCGCGGGGGCCAGACGGGCGCGGGAGACGATCCGGCATGAGCATCGTCTCCGGCGCCCTGAACTTCCGCGACGTCGGCGGGCTCCCGGCGGGCGGTGGCGTCACGCGTGCGGGTGTGCTGTTCCGTTCCGGCAATCTCGCCGGGCTGGACGAGGCCGGCCGCGAAGATCTCGTCGGTCTCGGAATCCGTCGCGTCGTCGACCTCCGCGCCGACGACGAAGTGGCCGTCGAGCCCAGCCGCGTCGCCGGCCTCGATCTCGAGACGATCCGGATCCCGCTCTTCCTCGGTTCGGTCGCCTCCTTCTTCGTCGAGGACCGCTCGCTCGCCGACGTCTACCGCGGCCTCGTCGACGAGTCGGCCGATCGGATGGTCGAGGTCGTCCGCGCCGTCCTCGAGGGCGCACCGGCGCTCGTGCACTGCACCGTCGGGAAGGACCGCACGGGCGTCGCCGTCGCGCTGCTGTTGGACGCCGTCGGCGTCGAGCATGACGCGATCGTGGCCGATTACGCGCGTACGGAACAGCTGCTCCCGGCGCGGCGCAATGCTCGCGTGCTCGCCTATCTGCGCAGCGTGCACCCCGACGCTCGCCATCTCGAAGACCTCGCGACACGCTCGCCGGCACCCGTCATGCAGGCGCTATTGGAGGATGTGCGCGAGCGCTTCGGGTCGGCGGCGGGCTACCTCGTCGCGCACGGCCTCCGCCGCGACGAGGTGGACGCGCTCGCGACGATCCTCATCGAACGCTGAGGTAAGGCTCGCCTTAATGGGCGTATGATCGAAGGATGACCTCCTCCGCGCTGCGTGCTGTGCACGACGAGTCCGCCTGCAAGGCGTCTCGTCACGCGCGGGTGCAGCAGCTCATCACGGCGGACGAGCATGCGCTGGCCGAGCTGGAGGCGCTCATCGCGACGCTGCCGATCTGCTCGACCGGTCGTGTCTTTATCGAGGTTCCCGACGCCTCGTGGATCACGCCGATCGCGGTTCCGGCGCGGATGGTCGTCACCTGGCTCGACCGCTCACGTCGCAGCGGCCAGCCCGGAACCGGCCGCTCCTGTGCTCCCGGCCAGGCCGTCAGCCGGGCCGTGACGGCGTGGGCCGATGAGATGCTCTGCGCAGACGGCGATGAGTCGACGTGCCAGGACGGCACCCGTATCCACCTTCTCGGCGGATTCCTCGGCACCGCCGACATCTTCGACCACCTCACCGAGCGCCTCGGAATCTCGCCTGCGGCGGTGCACACACCGGCGCGTTTCGGGCTGGTCAGCTCTCGCTGACCGTGCCTGCCCACGCTCCGCGCGCCACATAGTTGCCCTCTTCGAGGCCGGCGAGGATCTCGAACCGGTTCGTCAGCGGGTCGCGTCCCGCCAGGGCGTACAGCAGCGGCATGAGAAAGCCGTAGCGGCGCCATTGGCGCGCGTGCACGGCTTCGTGACGCAGCACGTCATCGCTGATGCGCGGTGAGTCGGTCAAGAAGCACCCGCCGACGCAGACCCCGCCGCGGCCGAACGTCCACGACGGCATGCCGGTGAACACCCAGAGGCCTCCGCGCCGATCGATGCGACCCGTCGACCACAGCGAGCCCCAGATCCAGCCCACGGCGGTTCCCCACCAGAAGCCGACGAGGCTGAGGGGGGAGTCGAGCAGGATGCCGGGAATCAGCGTATCGAGGCGGCGTCCGCGCGCCACGGCGCGGGCCGCCCGTTCCTGCCAGCCCGGCGGGGGCGACGCGATCACGCGAGCGCCCCGACGACCCGCAGGATCGTGCCGAGGTCGTCGACGGCCGCGGCCGGAGACGCCGGAGCGAATCCGGCGATCGACGCACCCACCAGGGGGAGGGTGCGTCGCGCGGCGGCGATCGCCGCGGTCAGCTCCCGCAGCGTCAGGCCGAACGGCGTCGGCCGGGTCACACCGGTGAGCTCGGCCGGGTCGAGCACGTCGAGGTCGACGTGGATGTAGACGGCCTCCGCTCCCGTGGCTGCCACGGCGGCGGCGATCGCCGCGCCGTCGCCGATCGCGTCGGCCGCGACGCTGCGGATATCGCTCTCGGCGAGGTGCACGGCCTCGCCCGGGTCGAGATCGCGGGCGCCCACCAGCACGAGACGATCGGCCGTCACGGCGCCGCTTCCGGGCACCGGTCCGCTCTCGTGCACGGCGCGCAGGGCCATGCCGCCGAACGCGCCCGACGGCGAGGTCGCGGCCGTGTTGAGGTCGCCGTGCGCGTCGAACCAGACCACCGCGAGCTCCGGGTGTCGGGCGGCATAATGGGCGATCGCGGGGACGGCGACGCCGCAGTCGCCGCCGACGATGAGTGCCGCCTCGTCGCTGACCGCGAGTTCCGCGGTGAGGGCGTCGGCGACGCGATGCAGCGCGCTGAAACGCCGGATGCCGGTCTCCAGCGCTTCACCGGCTTCTGCCGGCACGTCCACGCGCGCGGTCGCCGCGCGAGGCAGGTCGCCCGCGATCGCCTCGGCGCCGTCCACGAGCAACATCGCGCGCGCGGCGGGGGAGCCCTGCCACTGCGGAACCACCACGAAGCGGGTCATCTTCCCTTCCTTCCCTGCGCGCCCCGCGACGTCCGCGTCCCGGCATCCGCCGTGCGGCGAACCCCGGGACGCGGACCGTCATCCTGCCTACTTCTCCAGCGCCGCCGCGCCGGTGCCGCCGCTCTTCAGAGCAGCCAGGCGCGCCTCGACCTCGGTGAGCTCACCCACGTCCTCGAGCTCGTTGAACTGCGCGTCCAGGGTGGATGCCGCCAGCTCCGCCTTGCCGGCGGCGAGCGCCTCCTGGCGACGCACCTTGTCTTCGAAGCGGCCGAGCTCGCTCGTGGGGTCGAGCACGTCGATCGACTTGACCGCGTCGTGCACCTTGTTCTGCGCTTCTGCGGTCTTGGCGCGGGCGAGCAGCTCGCTGCGCTTGGCCTTCAGCTGCTCCAGCTTCTGCTTCATGCCGTTGAGGCCGTCCTTGAGCTTGGCGACGACCTCCGTCTGAGAGCTGATCGTCGGCTCGACGGCCTTGGCTTCGTTCTCCTCGCTGATCTGGCGCTGCAGCGCGATCTTGGCGAGGTTGTCGAACTTGTCGGCATCCGCGGTGCTGCCGCTCGCACGCAGCTCGTCGGCCTTGCGACTGGCGGCGAGAGCCTTGTTGCCCCATTCGGCGGCGGCGCGCACGTCTTCTTCATGGTCGCGCTCGAGCAGGCGCAGGTTGCCGATGGTCTCGGCGATCGCGGACTCGGCGTCGGCGATGGAGTTGGTGTAATCGCGCACCAGCTGATCGAGCATCTTCTGCGGGTCTTCGGCGGCGTCGAGCATGGCGTTGACGTTCGCCTTCACGAGCGTCGAGATGCGACCGAAGATGGACTGCTTTGCCATCGTTTTTCCTTTCCTAACGGGAGACTTCCCAGGGTGCGAGGGGATCGTGCGGTCGAAGTCGGCGAGCGGATGCCGGGCTCAGAAGCGACCTCCGCCGCGGCGCGCGCGGCTGCCGGCGCCGCCGAACCCGCCGGGGGAGATGCTGCCGCCCCCGCCCAGGCCGCCGAAGCCGCCGCCGGAGCGCGAGCGGCTGCCGCCGCCACCGTTGAGCAGGGAGTTGAGGACGATGCCACCGAGGATGGCGCCCATCATGTCGCCGCCCGAACCCGTGCGCTGCGATCCGCCGGAGCCGCCGAACATACCGCTCTGGAAGACGCCGACATCGTTCTGCGCCGCCTGCATCGCCTGCGTCGCCAGCTCGTGCGCGCGCTGTGCGGCGGCAAGAGCCTGTGCGGGATCGTTCTGCTGCAGCTGGCGGGCCTGCACGAGTGACGCGCCCGCCTCGGCGAGACGGGTACGTGCCTCGGCGCCGACCGCGCCTCGGCGTGAAGAGATGAAGTCCTCTGCCGCGGAGATCTCGCCCTGCGCCTGTGCGAGGAGACCGCCCAGCTGCGCGGACGCGCGCGCGGCGCGCTCCTGCTCGTCGCGGATGCCGGCCAGAACCGCGTCGATCTGTGCGTTGGCGCGGTCCAGGCCCTCGCGGGCGAAGAGGGGACGCTTGCCGGGCCCGGTGACCAGCGGCCGCGCCGCCTCGACCTGCGCGCGCGTGGCCGCGATCACGGGGGCCAGACGCCCGTCCGGATCGGGCAGGGCCGTTGCCGCGGCGAGGTCGGTCTCCAGGTCGGCGATGAGGGCCGCGGCATCCGTCTCCGCCTGGGCGAGGTCGGCGCTCATGCGCGCGACGGCGTTGTGCAGCATCTCGGCCTGGGCCACGGCGTCCTCCGCGGCGCGGATGCTGACCGCCGCGGCGGACGTGTTGCCGGCGGCGATCTGCGCGGCGGCGGGGTCCAGCAGCGTGTCGGCGAACGCGAGGCGCTGCGATGCCTGCTCGGGGTTGTGGGCGATCGCGGTCAGGGTCAGCGGGCCGTACGCGCTCGTCAGGCCGGTGAGCGTCGCGACGGCGGCGTCGTGCGCGCCGGCCACGCTCTCCTTCTTCTCGCGGAGGCGCGCGAGCGCGTCGGGGGCGTTCTGCTCGAGCTTTCGCAGGTCGTCGAATGCCGCGGCCTTCTCGTCGAGGTGCGCGTCGGCGGCCTCGCACAGCTCGATGATGCGCATGTTCCAGGCGCGCGTGTCGTCGTCGCTGTCGGGGCTCTCGTCGTCGAGCTTCTGCCTGAGGGCGAACGCCTCATCGAGCTGAGCCTTCGCGCTGGCCAGCGCCGACTCGAACTCGCGGGCGGCCTCGTCGCCGAACTGCGCACGGGCGAACCCGAGCTCCTGCTCGCTCGTTTTGACCGCGTCGTCCGTCTGAACCAGAGCCGAGGACGCGCGGCGCGTGAGATCCTCGATGCTCACGGGCGCGGGCGGTGTTTCCGTGCCGGGCCCCGCGGGCGATCGACGCCTGCGCGAGCGCATCACGATCCAGATGATGAGCCCGGCCAGGGCGATCACCACGATGACGAGCAGGATCGGCGTGATGATGCCGGCGGCGTCGACCCCGGCGCCGCCGGTTCCTCCCGCGATGGCGTCGGCCAGGCCGTCGGCAGCGGAGGTGGCGGCGCCGACCCAGTTGCCGGCCGACAGCGCCGGCTGCACCCGTTCGCGTTCGATCGTGGTGAGCTCATCGCCGGTCACGGGGCCGGCCGAGGAGCCCGACAGATAGTACTGACGGCCGTCCGTCGAGATCGCCAAGAGGTACTGGTGCGGGCCCAGACCGTTGTTCTGCGCCGTCTGGTTCGCCCAGTCCTCGGGCGTCGACGGATCGGTGAACTGGGGGACGTACGCGACCCAGAGATCGACGCCCGACTTTACGGTGAGGGCGCGCAAGCGCGTATCGACCTCGGAGATCTGCGCACCGGTCAGCACGCCGGACTGATCCACGACGCGCGACGAGCTGAGAGCCACGGGGCCCGTGGCGATCGCCGCGGTTGCGGCGCCCAGGACGATCGCCGCTGCCGCCGTCAGCGCCAACCACAAACGCCCACGCATGCGTGTTCCTCCCCTGTGCGAGGTGCGGGAACCTCGCTCCTCACGCCGATCCTATGTCGCGAACGGCATGACCCGATAGGCGAGCTGCGGGCATGCCGTGGGTCTTGCCCTCCCCGGCCTGTCCCCGCGCCCGCGGCGGCGGGGGCGGGTATGGTGTCGCGTTCGGAGGAACCATGGACAACGACGGATTCGGCCCCGATCGCTATGGCGCAGACGTTCTGGCCGCGGGATGGCGCGACGCGGGGCGCCGCGCGGTGCCCCGCGTGGCAGCCGCGCCGGACCTCGTCGTGGAGATCGCCGGCGACGGCTTCTGCGGCGCCGTCACCGGCATCCAGTCGGGTCATGTCGAGCTGGAGGACCGCCGCGGTCGCCGTCGACTGTTCCCCCTCGGCGGCGGCTTCCTGATCGACGGGCAGGCGGTCGTCCTGGAGGCGCCGAAGGCCGCGGCATCCGGACCCCGCCGCACCGCTTCCGGCTCGTTCGCCGCCGACACGACTCGCGCCCGCGTGGCCCGCGCCTCGCGGATCCTCGTCGAAGGCCGCCACGACGCCGAGCTCGTCGAGAAGGTGTGGGGCGACGATCTTCGCGTCGAGGGCGTCGTCGTCGAGTACCTGCAGGGCGTCGACCTGCTCGAAGAGGTGCTGCGCGAGGAGCCGCCCGGACCGGGACGACGCTACGGAGTGCTCGTCGATCACCTCGTGCCCGGGTCGAAAGAGTCGCGCATCGCCGACGCCGTCGCCCGGGGGCCGCACGGCCCTCACGTGCGGATCGTCGGCCACCCCCACATCGATGTGTGGCAGTGCGTGACCCCGCGTGCGCTCGGCATCGCGGCGTGGCCGGACGTGCCCCGCGGCATCGAGTGGAAGGTGGGCGTGAGCCGGGCTCTCGGGTGGCCCGCCCGCGACCAGGCCGACATCGCCCGCACGTGGCAGCGCATCCTCGCAGCCGTGCACAGCTACCGCGACCTCGATCCGGCGCTGCTGGGACGCGTCGAAGAGCTCATCGACTTCGTCACCGCCTGAACCCGTCGTCACCTCTATAACCGGAGTGCTCGCCGGTACCCTGGTCGGATGCCGCACGAGACAGATGCTCCCCGTTTCCGCGACAAGCCCGTCTCGTTCGTGCGCCGCAGCGGCCGGATGAGCGACGCGCAGGAGCGCGCCTGGGCGGAGCTGGCCTCGCGGTACGTCATCGACGTGCAGCGCGATGCCGCGGCGACCAGCGTGCTTCCGGGGACCTCGATCGTGCCCGCCGAGGTGTTCGGCCGCGCCGCGCCCCTGACCGTGGAGGTCGGATCGGGCCAGGGTCATGCGATCGTCAGCGCTGCGGCCGCCGCGCCCGACCGCGACTTTCTCGCGGTAGAGGTGTTCCGCGCGGGGCTCGCGCGCACCATGCTCGATGCCGACCGCGCCGGCATCCGCAACCTCCGTCTCGTCGAGGCGAACGCCCCCGAGGTCCTCGAGCACCTGCTGCCGGAGGCCAGCGTGGACGAGTTGTGGATCTTCTTCCCCGACCCCTGGCACAAGGCCAAGCACAACAAGCGTCGACTGATCGCGCCGCCGTTTCCGCCGCTGGCGGCACGGGCGCTGCGCGACGGCGGACGCCTGCGGCTCGCGACCGACTGGGAGGACTACGCGCGGCAGATGCGTGAGGTCCTGGCCGATGCCGAGGAGTTCGTCCCGGCGTTCGACGGTGAATGGGCCGAGCGGTTCGACGGGCGCGTGATGACGGCGTTCGAGCGCAAGGGCATCGCGAAGGGTCGCGAGATCCGCGACCTCGTCTACCGCCGCCTGCCGCGCGCGACGTCCGACGCGTGAACGCGCCGTCGACCGTGACAGAGGGCGCCGGCGCACGGCGGCTCGGGATGGGCGTCATTCCCGCCGGGGCGGTGTGCCTGGCCGCCCCGGCGTTCTTCGTCTTGCGCCAGCCGCTACTCGGCATCGCCCTTCTGGTCGTCGGGGTCGCGGGCGCGATCGCCCTCGAGCGGGGCCGGGTCGCGGCATCCACGCCGTCGCTCGCGCGGGATCTGTCGCTCATCGCGATGGGGATGCTGGTGGTGAGCTCGATCTCGCTGGAGGCGAAGCTCGACACCGTCTCGATGCTGCGATTCACTCTGGCCCTGGGCGGCGCGGTCGCGTTGCCGTACGCCGTGTCGCGATGGGTCTACTGCGATCGCGCGATCCGCTTCCCCTGGCGCGGCGGTGGACAGCCCCGACCTCATCGCCCGGCTCTTCGTCGGCGTCGGCGCCGTGGGCATCTGGGACGAGCTCTTCTTCATCTGCACGGTGTTCGCACTGCTGCGTCGCCATCTCCCGGATGCCGCGGCCAATCTGCTGCAGGCGGTCGTGTTCGTCTCCTTCCTCTGGGAGCTCGGCTACCGCGCCTGGGGGCCGGTGCTCACCATCCCGTTCGCTCTCCTGCAAGCGGTCATCTTCCTCAAGACCCGTTCGCTGGGCTACGTCGTGACGGTGCATCTGCTCTTCGACGCCGTCGTCTTCGCGGTCCTCGTGCACGCACACAATCCGGGGCTGTGGGACGCGGTCTTCCTCGTCGCGCCCGGCTCGTGATCAGGAAGAACCGCTAGTCTGCACGAAGACCCCGACAGGGTCTCCGGACGAGGGATCCCAGTACCCGGTGAGCGACAAGACTGGCCGGAAGGTCACGTCATGTCCTGGGTCATCCTCATCGTCTCCGGCGTTCTCGAAGCGGTCTGGGCGACCGCGCTCGGCACGTCCGAAGGTTTCAGCCGACGTCGGTATCGGGGCCTCGCTCACCGTCGCCTACGCCATGATCACCGGCGACGAGCAGTTCTCGCTCGTGCGGCTGCTGCTCATCCTCGGCCTCGTCGGGTGCGTCGTCGGACTCACGCTCGTCGGTCACGACTGAGCGCGCCGCGGCATCCGTCGACGCTCAGCGCTCGCCGCGCAGCAACTCCAGCCCCGCGCTCGCGAACTGCCGCGTCGTCGCGGAGGGCAGGAACGCGCGCGCGAGTCCCGCCCCGATCCGCGGCAGGTCGGCCTCGTCGCGGAACAGCAGCGACATGGTCTCGTAGCGCGGGTGGAACTTCTGCTTGAAGCGGTGCAGCGACTGGAACCCGTACACCGACTCGAGCGCGTCGGACAGGCGCGTGCTCAGCGCCGCGAGCCCCTGGGCCTCGGGCGGGTACTCGTGGGTGAGCGGCGCGCCGGACAGCGACATGAACTCGGCACCCTCGTCGCGGAAGGCGACGGCCGAGCTGCCGATGAGGTACTCCATCACCGGCCCGAACCCGTGCTCGCGGCGGCGCATCAGGTCAAGCGTCCAGCCGCGCACGACGCCTTCGCCGTACACCGGCATCCACGACAGGAAGCCGTGCACATCGCCGCGCGCGTCGAGGGCGAGCGCGATGCGCACCTCGGGATCGTCCGCTTCGGCGAGCGTTCCCAACGTGAAGCGCATCTCGGGCAGCTGCTTCTCGCCGACCCACTGGTTCGAGATCGCCTGCAGCTGCGTGCGCACGCCCCACGACTCGTCGCGCAGGTGCGTCAAGCGGAAGGCCATCTCCTCGCGGCTGGCCCGGTTGAGGGTGGTGCGCACCGAGTTCCACCGCTTGCCGGTGTAGGCCAGACCCGGCAGGTCGACGATCGTGTCGTCCGCGACGACGAGCGCGCGCCACGAGTCCGGCACGGCCGCCTGCGTGGCGGCTCCCGCGCTGAAGAAGCACGGGATGAGGGCCGCCTCCTCGGATGCCGCGATGAACTCGGCCACAGAGGCGGCCCGTCCCTCTTCGGGCCCGAGCGGGTCGGCGAGGGCGATCGCCGCCCCGGCGCGGATCTGATACGCGACGACGCCGGTGCTCGTGCGCAGGTAGCTGTTGCCCTCCCACGTCGTCATCCACGACAGCGTGCCGCCGCCGTGCGTGCGGATGAGGTCGGCGACCTCGGCGGTGCTCGGCTGCGCGCCTGGCGCCCCGAGCGCGCTGCGTCGGGCGCCGGAGAACGCGGCGCGCACCACGATCAGATAGACGAGCAGCACGAGCGCGATCAGGCCGCTGCCGATCTCGATCGCCGTCTCGCCGTCGACGGGGACGCCGAGGTCGAGCCGCACGTCCGTGACGATGACCGCGAGCAGCGCCGCGGCCAGGATGTTCAGCGCCAGCAGCACGAGAGCGCAGATCCACGCCCAGCGCCGCGCGCGCCGGAGGCCCTGTGCGATCACGAGCACCACGACGACGTCGATGGCCGTCGTCGTCCAGTCGCTGGAGAGCGGGTCGGTGGTCCCGAACGGGCCGTCGGTAGGGATGAGCGTCAGGATCACTTCGATGCCGACGAAGGCGAGCATGCCGATGAAGGCGATCAGGCGCTGCTCGCGGATGGTGGCGCGACGCGGTCGCAGGGTCCGATCGAACGCGAGCACGACGAGCACGGCGATGAGGTGGGAGAGGTCCGCCACGGTTCCCAGCACGAGGACGCCGACGATGACGACCGCGATGAGCACGAGCCATGCCCGCAGCCGCCACGACGAGGCGAGCAGACCGATCACGGCGGCGATGCATGCGAAGGTGCCGCCGCTGGCACCGACATCGAGCGTGGTGGCGGTGTCTTGCACCCACTCCCAGCCGGAGAAGACGCTGAGCGCGGCCAACAGCAGCGATGTCGCCAGGACGGCGACGATCTGGCCGACCCAGAAGTACGCGAGGGCCACCCGGGTGCCGCGGGCGTACTCGAGCACACCCATCCCGATGAATCCGATCAGGGTCGGCAGGAACAGCCAGGGCTCAGCGACGAAGAACGTGCCGGTGATCGGCGTCCACCATCGACCGGCTTCGAGCGCGGGCAGACCGTACGCCCACGTGTCCATGCCTGCGCTTTCGTCGAAGGGCGACCACAGGCCCTGCGAAAGGAGGCCGACGATGAACACGGCGGCCACGGTGAGCAGCGTGGCCGGCAGATGGCGCACGAGACGCACGAGAGCGTGGGCCCGCGTCGTCGCGAGCTGATCTGCGCCTGCGGGGGAGGCGGCAGGCGCTGTCTCCGTCATGCCTTCACCGTACCGGCAGCGACGGTCACCGCGTCGTCTCCGGGCGGTCGCCGAACGCTCAGAAGCGAGCCAGCAGAGCGGGACCGAAGACGAGGAGGGCTGCGGCGGGAACGACGAGCAGGCCGATGGCGATGACGCCGATCGCCACCATGCTTCCGAGCACCGAGAGGATGGCGGCGCGGAGGGAGGACGAGGAACGGGTGAGGCTCGAGGTGGTCATGTCTCGACGCTATGAACCGCAGGGCGGGCTCCACATCGTGCCGCGGGTGCATCGGCATCCCCCGGGAGGATAATCCTCCCAGGCCTCTCACACCGGGGCGATAGGTTGCCTCTGACACGATCTGTCGGTGTCTCGAACGTCTCGTCCCGTCTCACGCCGCGTGCAGATCCGGCGCCGCCGGGTGACCGTGGGAGTTCTCGCCGTGTTCGTCGCAGCCGTCATCGCGGTGGTGGCCGTCGTGGCCTCCGACCTCAACGGCATCCACCGCTCCGACATCGCGATGCCGTCGGCCAGCCCCGGGGTCGCGCAGAACACGGGTGAGGTCAACATCCTGGTGATGGGACTGGACAGTCGCGTCGATCAGGACGGCAAGCCCTTCCCGCAGGAGATCTACGACGCGATCCACGCGGAGGATGAGAGCGTCGGCGGCTACAACACGAACGTGCTGATGTTCATCCACATCCCGGCCAACGGCGGCAAGGCGGTCGGCATTTCGATCCCGAGGGATGACTACGTCGACTACGCGAACGCACCCGACGGGGTCACGAAGGGCAAGATCAAGGAGGACTACGGCCGCACGTTCCAGGCGACGTACGACGAGCTGACCGGCAACGGTACCGACGAAGCGACGGCGTATCAGCGGGCCCGCGACGCGGCGCGGCAGGCACAGATCCAAACCGTCTCGTCGTTTCTCGGCGGGGTGCGCATCGACCACTTCGTGGAAGTGACGATGGCCGCGTTCTATCGCGTCGCGCAGGCGGTGCAGCCGATCACGGTGTGCCTCAACCAGGCGACGGCCGACACGTTCTCGGGTGCGAACTTCGCCGCGGGGATGCAGCAGATCGATGCCGCGCAGGCGATGGCGTTCGTGCGGCAGCGTCGCGACACGCAGTACGAGAACGTCGATCTCACCGACCTCGACCGCACGCGCCGGCAGCAGGCGTTCATGATCTCGCTCGCGGTCAAGCTCAAGAGTGCGCAGACGTTCACGGACTTCGGGGCGATGCGCTCGCTCATCGACACGGCGAAGCAGTACGTCGCGATCGATCAGGGCTTCGACCTGCTGAGCCTCGCGAGCACCGCGCAGCGCCTCGCCGGCGGTGACATCACCTTCCAGACGCTGCCGGTCGAGCGGTTCGGCACGATCGACGGCGAGAGCGTCAACATCGTCGACCAGGACAAGATCGCGGGCATCGTGCGCGACCTGCTCAACCCGCCGTCGCCGACCGCCGCGCCGACCGACGCCGCGAGCGACGCGCCGAGCTCTCCCTCCGACGGGGGAGACGGATCGTCGCCGTCACCGTCGGGTTCGCCGACCCCGCAGAGCTACACGAACTCGCAGCAGCCGATGGTCTCGGGTGCGGTGCCCTGCGTCAACTGACCCTCGACGGGTCCCTGGCTGCGCGCCCTGTCGATGGCGTCGGGTGTCGCGTACCCGTGGGGGCCGCCGAGTAGCTCACGTCGGCGATGGTGGCGCACAGTGTGAGCGCGTGTGCCGTTGCCTCGTGAAGACGACGATGATGCGCGTGCGCGCGGTCACCATGGGCGAGATCGTACGACAGCCGACCTCGGATACGTGGAGTGCCCCCGACAGGAATCGAACCTGCGACCTTTGGTACCGGAAACCAACGCTCTATCCCCTGAGCTACGGAGGCGTACCGATCGAGAGTATCACCGACGACGGCTCCGCCACGCCGCCGGTGGCCCGGATCTGCGGCGATCGACGGTCGGCGGGGGTGCGTTGCGGCATCTGTGATGTCTCAGGACATGGGTGACAGTTCTGTATCAGGACATCGGTGACAGTTCGTGTGTCAGGACATTGGTGACACTTCTTTCTTCT